>JAATFH010000445.1 GCA_015655315.1 Terriglobales bacterium | reverse complement strand
GTCGCCAGCGGCTTCACCGTCCAACTCATCCGCAACATGCTCTACGGAGCGCAACCGCTCGACTTGACGATCTTCACGACGGTCTCAGCCCTGCTCCTGTTCGTCGCCACAACCGCATGCGCCATCCCCGCATGGCGGGCATCGCACCTCGATCCCGTGCAGGCACTGCGCATGGAATAGCGCCGCGCGAAGCCAGATGAAAAAAGACAGCCCGCAGGCTGTCTTTTTCATCTTCCAATCAATCCTGCGTGCTACGCGTAAAGTCCACGCTGCTTGATCGTAAACGCCACGCGATCGATCGCCAGCATATAAGCAGCGATGCGGTTATTCACGCCATGCGCTTCCGAATAGCGGACCACGTCGTCAAAGCTCTCCGCCAGAATGTTCTGCAATTGCTCGTTCACAATCGCTTCCTTCCAGAAGTAGCCCTGCCGGTCCTGCACCCATTCGAAGTAGGAAGCAGTCACGCCGCCCGAGTTAGCCAAGATGTCCGGAATCACAAAAATTTTCTTGTCGGCAAAAATTTCATCCGCTACGGCGGTCGTCGGTCCGTTGGCGCCTTCGCAAACGATGCGCGCCTTGATGCGGTCAGCGTTGCGGCTCGTGATGACGTTCTCTGTGGCCGCCGGAATCAGAATCTCGCAATCCGTCGTCAGCAGTTCGTGTGAATCGGCAGCCTCCGCGCCTCTGAAGCCCAGGACTGTGCCATTGCGCTGGCGGTGCTCCAGCAGCGAACAGATGTCGATGCCGTTCGCATTGAATAACCCACCGTCATATTCCGCGATGCCGATGATCTTGTAGCCCTTTTCGCGCAGCAGGTTGGCGGCATTCGAGCCGACATTGCCGAAGCCCTGAATAATGACGCGGCAGCCTTCCCGCGGCATCTGCAGGTACTTCAGCGCCTCATCGCACATCACCGTGATGCCGCGTCCTGTCGCCTCAAGCCGTCCGCGCGATCCGCCAATGTTCACCGGCTTGCCCGTCACCACGATCGTCACAGTCTGGCGCTGGTGCATGGAATAGGTGTCCATGATCCACGCCATCGTCTGCTCGTTGGTGCCCATGTCCGGCGCCGGTACATCCTTCTCCGGCCCGATAAACTCGATAATCTCGGCGGTATAACGGCGCGTCATGCGCTCCAGCTCACCCGTCGACATCCTTTTCGGGTCGCAGATCACTCCGCCCTTCGCGCCGCCGAAAGGAATATTCACGACCGCGCACTTCCACGTCATCCAGCTCGCCAGGGCGCGCACTTCGTCGAGTGTCACGTCCGGCGTATAGCGAATACCGCCCTTGCCCGGCCCGCGCGCCTGCGAGTGCAGCACACGAAAGCCGGTGAACATCTCAATCCGGCCATCATCCATCATGACGGGGAAATGCACGATAATCTCGCGCGAAGGGTGCCGCAGCACGCGCCATAAACCTTCATCCAGGTTCAACTTGCGAGCTGCAAAATCAAATCGAGCAGCCTGTGCTTCCCAGGGATTAATCTCCTGCTCGAGCGTAATGGTTGCCATACGGAATTACCCCTTTGGGACAGACCCCATGGTCTGCCACGCTTGCCAACGTTTGCTCAGCACTCCAAAATCTGCCAGCGCTGATTACGTATTGCTGGCCGAATCCGGCCAAACTCATAGAGTATAGGCCTGCGCGTCGACACCCGGCAAGCATCCTGCCAGCCGTTCCTGTTGCTTGTCTTTCCAATTTGAAAATTTCTTGACAGATCCTGGACGGCCCAGCTGCCGCATGGCACATATCATCAGATATATGCGCATTTTTCGAGCTATCACGTCTGCTCTCTTTCTCTACGCCGGACTTTCCTCTTTTGCAGGAGCGGAATCTTCGAAGCTGGCTCCCGGTCCCCATGATGCTCCGCTCGCCGATGTGAGCCTTCACTACACCGTCGCCGGTCAGGGACCGGTGGTGCTGGCAGTCTCGCCCGGCTGGGGCGTCGGCTCTCTCTATATGCAGAAAGGGTTTGCGCCGCTCGAAAAGGACTACACCATGGTCTATATCGATACCCGTGGCAGCGGCGGCTCGACGCATCCGGCGGACAACTCCCAGATGAGCGCCGCAGTCATGGCCGACGATCTTGACCGTCTCCGCAGCTACCTCGGTCTCGACTCCATCGCTCTCATGGGCCACTCCAATGGAGGAGCCATTGCCCTGGATTATGCGGAGCGCTACCCCACTCATATAAAGAAGCTGATCCTGCTCGATGCACAGGTATATGACGACCGGGAGAGAGAGGCGACGAAGAAGTTTCTGACCGCGTGGGCGGACGATCCCCGATACAAGAGCGCAGTCGCCAGCGCGGCAGTAGATAGCCCGGTTACAAATGCCGAGGAATTCGACAAAATGCTGGAGTCGATTCTGCCGCTCTATTTCTCAGACCCGGTGCGTTATCTTCCGGCTTTCACGAAGACACTTGAGGGAACCCATCTCTCGGTGTATGCCTACAATGCCCAGGACAAGGCAGATCAACTGCATCCGCGAAAACAATCTCTGGAATACGGAAATGTGCAGGCCAGGACGCTGATTATCAGCGGAACCGTAGACTGGGTCTGCCCCTATGAGGTATCGCAGCGTATGCATGCGGGCATCAAGGGATCGCAGCTGAGCTTATATGCAAATACCGGGCACCTGACATGGATCGAACAGCCCGAACGCTTCTTTGCCGAGGTCTCGCAGTTCCTCGGCAATTAGCTTCGAACGCCTTCGCACCCCACAGCATGACAGCCTCTGCCGTCCAGCTAATAAACATCCGGCAAGTGTCTGCTTTAATAGCAAATCAGATGCGGGACAGCCCATATACTTTTAGTCATCTCAGCATCTGCATTTCTCATCCCAATGCCATCGCTCATTCTCATTCCCGGTTTGCTTTGCAATCAGGCGCTATGGAGCAGCCAGACAGCGGGCCTCCATGAATATGCGGAGGTTGCGGTCGCTGATATCACCCGGCAGCCGACCATCGCGCAGATGGCGGAATCCATCCTCGCTACCGCCCCCGAGCACTTCTCGCTCGCCGGTTTTTCCCTCGGCAGCCACGTCGCGCTCGAAATCATGCGAACTGCCAAAGACCGCGTCGACCGGTTGGCTCTTCTCAGCGCAACCCACGGCGGCGTGCTTCCTCCCGTCGAAGAGGCTCTGCATGCGGCCATCGCCACCATTGAGCAAGGCGGCTTCGACCAGTATCTTGAGGCCGTGTATCCCGCTTATGTCTCCGCCCCGAGAGTCGAAGATGCTCGTTTGAAGCGCACCTTTATTGACATGGGGCATGCAGTGGGAGCGGAAGCAGGCGTACGTCAAATGCGCGCGCTGCTCGCGGTCAAGACTCCGTTTACCGGCCTCGACCAGATTCGCTGCCCCACCATCATCATCGGCGGCCGCGAAGATCATCGCACGACGCCCGCCGCTCACCAGGCTCTCGCGCAGGAAATCCCCGGTTCGGAGCTGGTATTCGTGAACGACGCGGCACATTTCACGCCGCTCGAACAGCCCGCAGTCATCACGCAGTTATTGCAGCGCTGGATCGCGCTCTGACACAACCTTCTCGCCACAGGTACGGTACGATAACCAAAGCCATGCCCTCGCACGAAGCCTCGCTCCCTTTACGATCCGAATTTCTGAAGCTGGCCCGAACCCACACGCTGGTGCCGCTCTACCGCACCCTCGCCGCCGACCTCGAAACCCCGGTCACCGCCTTCCTGCGCCTCGCCGCCGAGGAGCCCGAAGCATTCCTCCTCGAATCCGTCGAGAACGGCGAAAAAATCGGCCGCTACACCTTCATCGGCATACGCCCGTTCCGCAAGATCGTCTCCCGCGGCAAGAAGATTGAAGTCACGGAAAACGGCAAGCTGCGCCGTTCTGAAGGCGACATCTTCGCTCTCATGAAGGAGCTGCTCAGCAGCCACAAGCCCGCGCTCATCCCCGGCCTGCCGCCCTTCACCGCCGGAGCCGTCGGCTTCTTCGCCTACGATGTCGTCCGCCAGATCGAGCGCCTGCCCGAGACCGCCAAAGACGATCTCCACCTGCCCGACGCCTGCCTCATGTTCTTCCACGAGGTTCTGGCCTTCGACCACATCCGCAAAGAGATGCTCCTCATCGCCACCGCCGACGTCAAAGCGCAAAAGCCAGCCGACGCCTACGCCGATGCCGTCAAGCGCCTCAACAAGCTGGAAAAGCGCCTCGCCGCCCCTCTGCCGAAAATCCGGCAGAAAAAAATCAGCGGCAAGGTCAAGCTCGAATCGCAGACGCGTAAAAAAGACTTCCTCAAAGCCGTCGAAACCGCCAAGGAATACATCGCCGCCGGCGACGTCTTTCAGGTCGTCCTCTCGCAGCGCTTCGACGTTGAGCCCGGAGTCGATCCCTTCTCCATCTACCGTGCCCTGCGCACCGTCAACCCCTCGCCCTATCTGTATTTCCTGCAACTTAGCTTGAAAAAAGAAGGCGACACCCACATCGCCGGCTCGTCACCGGAATTGTTGGTAAAGGTCCACGGCGATCGCATCCAGTACCGCCCCATCGCCGGAACCCGTCCGCGCGGAGCCAGCGAAGAGGACGACCGCCGCATCGCTGACGAAATGATCCACGATGAAAAGGAGCGTGCCGAGCACGTCATGCTCGTCGATCTCGGATGCAACGACGTAGGCCGCGTCAGCGAGTACGGCTCCGTTGAAGTGAAGGAGCTGATGACCGTCGAGCGCTACTCGCACGTCATGCACATCGTCAGCGGCATCGAAGGCAAGCTGCGCCCCGAATTCCACGCCGTCGACGCCTTCCGCGCCTGCTTCCCCGCCGGAACCCTCAGCGGCGCACCTAAAGTCCGCGCCATGGAAATCATTGAAGAGTTGGAACCGACGCGACGCGGCATCTACGGCGGCAGCATCCTCTACGCCGACTATTCCGGCAACCTCGACTCCTGCATCGCCATCCGTACCCTGCTCCAGCAGGGCAAGAAGGGCCACATCCAGGCCGGAGCCGGAATCGTAGCCGACTCCGTCCCCGAAAAAGAATTCGAAGAGTCCGTCAACAAATCACGCGCAGTAGTAAGAGCAATCGAAAAGGCGCGAAGCTAGTCATCGGGCCGCTTCACCTTGGAGCGGCCTGATCAAGCTTTTCGCAGGCGCAGTTTCATCCCGTCAAGAGAGAGTTCAGCTCATATCCCTGATTTCCTGAGAAGATGCGCACCCGCATTTTCTCGACCGTGCTGGCTGCTCTCTTCCTCTTCGCCGCGTCTTTAACTTCAGCAAGCGACAAACCGCAGTCTGCGCCCGCAGCTTCGCCGAAAGCAGAAACCTCACAGACCAATCTGGATGGCCGAATGCCTCCCTCCTTCGATCAGGAGGTGGCGCGAGTCGTTGCCGAGATTGACCGCATTGAAGCCGACGCTCTCAGCCAGGTCGAACACACCTCGCTGGATCGCCAGGCGCAGGTCCGCACGCTGGGAAAGCTACTGCTCTTCGACAAACACCTCTCCGTCCATCAGAACGAGGCCTGCAGCTTCTGCCATACGCCGGAGACCGGCTTCACCGGACCCATTTCCTCATTGAACGCGACCACCGTCTCCTATCCCGGATCGGTGAGAAGCCGGTTCAGCAATCGCAAGCCGCAGAGCTACATGTACGCGCCCTTCGCGCCCGTGCTCCACTACAACACTCTTCAGGGTGACTTCGTCGGCGGCAATTTCTGGGACATGCGCGCCAGTGGATACCGCCTCCAGAACCCGAGCGCAGAACAGGCGCAGGGTCCGCCGACGAACCCGGTAGAGATGGGCCTGCCCGATTCGGCTTGCATCGCGTATCGCCTTTCCCAGGTTCCTTACCGCAAGCTCTTCGAGACAGTGTGGGGAGAGGACTCTTTCAACATTCAGTGGCCTGCCAACGTCGAAAAAATCTGTTCCAATCCAGCGCCGCCTCCCGAGAACGACCAATACCCCGTCCATCTCAACAAGACCGACCGGGCTCGAGCTGACCACGTGTATGACGGCTTCGGGCTGGCAGTTTCTGCTTACGAATTTTCGCCGGAAGTCAGTCCCTTCACCTCGAAATATGACGTCGTTCAGGCAGGACAGGAGCAGTTCACGCCGCAGGAAAAATCAGGGTATGAACTCTTCCGCGGCAAGGCGCGATGCAATGAATGCCATCGCGACGGCGGCCCCGGCGAAGAACCGCTCTTCACCGACTTCACCGCCAGCAATCTCGGTGTTCCGAGAAACCCCGGCCTGCAGTACTTCTACGAAGGGGCGCCCGACCAGCACGGCTATGGCGCGAACCCCAGCGGGACCGCCTACGTCGATACCGGCGTGGGTTTCTTCCTGCGCAAGCTCAAGAGCCTGAGCGGCCAGCTCAATCCGGATTCAGCATGGATTCAACTGGCTCCAAAGTTCGACGGCAAGTTCCAGGTGCCCACGTTGCGCAACGTCGATATGCGACCGACGCCCGATTTTGTGAAAGCCTACATGCACAACGGCTACTTCAAGAGCCTGAAAGAAGTAGTGCACTTCTACAACACGCGGGACGTACTGCCCCGATGCGCGGCCAATGATCCCGGTGAAAAGACCACCTGCTGGCCAGCGACCGAAGACGCAACGAATCTCAACAAGCGGCAACTCGGCAACCTCAAGCTGACGGATCAGGAGGAAGATGCACTTGTCTCTTTCCTGAAAACTCTTACCGACGGTTATAAGATCCCGAAGGAACAAGCCGCAAAGTAGCCTCCAATGCGGGTGCGGAAGCGCTCATTCCATGTAGAATTCCGTGGCAAGAGCACCACCCTCGCTCAGGAGACACGGAATGCGGGATCTATGGCGAATATCGTTCGTTCTCCTGTCCATCGTCTGTCTCTCGTCTGCGCAGGAAATACACAACCACAACGCACCTGAGAAACTCGGAAGAGTATCGTTTCCCACCTCCTGCGCACCCGCCGTTCAGGAGCAGTTCAACCGGGGCGTGGCTCTGCTTCACTCCTTCGCCTACACTTCCGCCGAAAGTACATTTCAGCGCGTGGCCGAGCTGGACCCGCACTGCGCGATGGCACATTGGGGAATTGCCATGTCGTACTTTCATCAGCTTTGGGAGCCGCCTGTCCTGCCCGCGAGAAATTCGATGGCACAAAAAGAAATCCAGCGAGCGCAGCAGATCGGGACCACCTCCGAACGCGAGCGCCAGTTCATGGATGCGCTGGCCTTCATGTATCAGGACGCTGCGACGGTGCCCTACCAAACGCGGGCGTTGCACTACGAGCACGCGATGGGCAACCTCGCCGCAGAGAACAGAAAAGATGTTGAAGCACAGGTGTTTTACGCGCTCGCGCTTCTTGCGAATGCATCTCCCGCCGACAAGACGCATGCGAGGCAGAAACAGGCAGCCGATCTGCTCGAACCGCTGGATCGCGTCTACCCGGACCACCCGGGCATCCCGCACTACCTCATCCACGCTTACGACAATGCGGAACTCGCACCGAGAGGTCTGGCTGCGGCGAGAGCCTATTCCCAGATTGCGCCCTCAGCGCCGCACGCCCTCCACATGCCCTCGCACATATTCACGCGACTCGGTCTGTGGCAAGACTCCATCGCTTCCAACCTCGCCGCAAGAGAAGCCGCGCACCAGCAGGGCGACACCGGAGAAGAGCTGCATGCTATGGATTATCTGGTGTACGCCTATCTGCAAAGTGGACACGATTCAGACGCGGCGCAGGTCATTCAACAGTTGAAAACCATGCCGTCGCTAAGCTCAGGGGATTTCAAATTAACCTACGCCTCTACCGCGATGCCCATTCGTTACGCGGTCGAACGGGCTCAATGGGACGACGCGGCTCGCATCGTTCCTCCAACGGGAGCGCCGCCCCACGTGGTCGCAATCGCGGTATGGGCACGGGGTCTGGGGCTCGCTCGAAGCGGACGCGCCACCGAGGCACGCACGGAGGTTGATAGATTGCAACAGATCGAAACGCAGCTTCACGCCTCAGGGAACGACTATTGGGCCACGCAGGTAGGAATTCTGACGCGCGAAGTCATGGCCTGGTCAGCCCAGGCGAACAGGAAACCGGATGAAGCCGCAGCCTTGATGCGCGCATCGGCAGACGAGGAAGACTCGATCGAGAAGCTTCCAGTCACACCGGGACCGATTGTTCCTGCCCGTGAACAGCTTGGTTCCTTGTTGTTGGAACAGAATCACCCAGCTTTAGCGCTCAAGGAATTTCAGACTGCACTCACAAATGCCCCCGGACGGCTCGGAGCATTGCAGGGCGCCGCGCATGCCACTGAGCTCATAGCACAGAAGTAGAGACCTGGAAACGTTTCAGCAATTGCCTCTACTCCGGTCGAATAAATTCCGTCCGATACTCTGAAGCCAGCGACTCGGCTTTCGCCCTGAACTCCGCTTCCGCCGCCTCGTCGAGCTTCGGTGGAGGCGTGGTGCGAGTCGCGACAGGAATGCCAACCTTCATAAAAAACTCTTCCTGGCCTGCGGGAGAACAAATGCAAAGTAATCTCGCCGCCTCCGTCGAAGCGTTTCGAAATTGATGGGGAGCGTTCGCTGGTATGTTGACGGTCGCGCCGGCTCGGACCGCCTGCTTGACGCCGCGAAAGCTGAACTCCAGCTCACCCTCAAGTATCGTGAATGTCTCTTCGAAATCATGACGATGAGGAGGCGGTCCTCCACCCGGAGGAATGTGCATATCGATGAGGCAGAAACGCCCCGCAGTCTCTCTCCCGGTCAAAAGGATGGTGTACGTGTCTCCAACGATTCCGATGTGCGGAAATTCTCCATCCATCTCCGGCTGCGCAATCACCAGGTCGCGACTCAGATCGTCTGCAGGGATCGGCGCACCTGGTTTCGCCAACGGATTCGACGCAAGAGGCATGTGCAAGTTCCTTCCACCTGAGAAATGATTCGTGCGCTTGAGAAGAGGATGATGTGCCCATCCATTAGGAGATGGGATGGCATTCGCTCTCCCAACGACCAAAACATTACAGGAAATTCACCCACCGAACCCTCGATACCTGCTCGTATGAGAGCAGAGGATCGATCATGGCCACCGCCCCCATCGTTGAAGAAGAGCCAGGCATCGCAACTGCGGCCAAAGCCCACCCATTAAGCCGCGACGCGCAAGGCAATTCCTTCAACACGATCACACTCCTCTTCATGATCGTCTTCCACGCCGGAGCCATCGCCGCGCTCTTCTTCTTCAGCTGGAAAGCCGTAATCACCGCAGCAGTCCTGTACTTCGTAGGTATCAATCTGGGAATCTGCATCGGCTATCACCGCCTGCTGACGCATCGCGGATACAAAGTCCCCCGCCTGCTCAAGTACTTCCTCGTCACCTGCGGAACCCTCACCCTGGAAGGCGGTCCGCTCTACTGGGTTGTAAACCATCGCGTCCACCATCAGCTCACCGACCGCCACGGCGATCCGCACACGCCGCGAGAGGGAGGCTGGTGGTCGCATGCCGGGTGGGTCATCTATGGCAAAGGCCTGAGCGCGCAGCCCGAGCTGCTCCGCAAATACGCGCCCGACATTCTCGCCGACCGCTATCTCATGCTGCTCAGTGAATACCACTGGGTGCCGCTCGTGATCCTTGCAGTCATTCTCTTCGCCGTCGGCGGCTGGCCCTTCGTGCTCTGGGGAATCTTCTTCCGCGTGACTCTCAGCCTGCATGCAACATGGCTCGTCAATTCTGCCACGCACATGTGGGGCGGACGGCGCTTCTCCACGAACGACGATTCGCGCAATCTCTGGTGGGTTGCGCTCTTAACCGGCGGCGAGGGCTGGCACAACAATCACCACGCCTATCCCGTCTCAGCCCGCCACGGCCTCGCATGGTATGAGTACGACCTGAACTACTACTGCATCTGGATCATGGGCAGACTCGGCCTCGCCCGACAAATCCACACCGCATCTCTTCCCCCGGAACCGGACAGATAGATCGCCCGAGCGTCAATCTCCCCAGCGCGTAAGCCATCTTCGCATTCCTGGCCTTGAATGGCTTCGAAACCAAATCAGCGAGTCCAGATACCTGTGGGGATCGCGTCCTCATCCCTCGCGCGTTGTCTCACCAAGACGCCTAGTCATGGTGGAGAGCAGCTTCGGGCGCACATCCGGACGCGTCCACGGACACCTGGCGATGCAGATCGCGCACCCAGCGTTTTCAGCAAAGTAGGGGATGCACTTATCGAAGTCGACGTACCAGCGCTCCACGCCGCGCACCATTTGCTTCTGCTCGCTGATGGCGCCCGGAGGACACTCTTTCGTGCAAATCTGACAGGTCGCGCAGAATTCGTCCCCGCCGAAGTGGTCCGGCGCGGTTGAAACCAGCGGCATGTCTGTCGTGACCCCGGCGAGACGCACACCCGCTCCGAAGTGCCGGCTGATCATCGAGCCATGCTTGCCCAACTCCCCCAGTCCGGAAGCGACGGCGGGCGGAATCAGAAGCAGGGCGTTTCCTGAAGGTCCGGGAAATGCCCTGGCGTTATAGCCCTGGGAGCGAATCCAATTGGCGAGGGCAAATGAAGAGCGCGTGCCGCGCGAGTATTGATCTCCAACGTCAGCAATGCCTATGCCATTTGTCTCGTTCGATGGAACCTGTTTGAGCCGTTCATAGTTGTGAGCCAGCGCAAGCACGATGACCCACGGCTCATCGATCGAATACCCTTCAAAAACGTAGAGAGGGTCCATCGGCGTAGAGCCGAAGTCGTCGGCCTCGTGAGCAAGCGCAAAGTCCCGTGCCGCGGCAGTGAGTTCCTCGGGCGTGCCTTCTCTCCGCACATCAGCAATCGGAATGAGCTCCGGATGATTGCGCGCCGGGGCAAACGCCGCCTCGTATCCCGGGCACTTGCTCATGTTCTGTCGCGCAACAATCTGCAATTCGGCATACGGATGCTGATCGGGCGGATGCCAGAAGAACGGCGAGGGTCTGCGCTGCGCCGTTTCCCCCAGCCCGTTGATAGGGTTACCCGAAACCTTGAGCGCCGCGAGCGTTTCCGGCTTGGGTTGCCAACGTTCGCGCTTAGGACGTTCCGAATTGGATTGATCTGCCATAGCTGAAAAAACCTCACCAAGTATAGGGCGGTCCATTCACCAGCGGTATCCACCAATAGTTTGAGATCGATCTTCGGCTCTTGCAGGGTCGGCGAGGGCTTCAGCCCTCGCAATCACCGATGCAATCAACCGAAGGGCATTAGCCCCTGAGGTCTCCGACCATCACCGGGGCGTCAGACTCCCCGGCGAATAAGGTCCCTTCGCATTCCCCGGTCCGCCCACAAACTGCAGCGTGGGTATCCGGTCATCCACATCCGGCAGCGGAGGAAACGCCGCATGCGGCTCCGACTGATACCAGTAAGCAACCGAAGAATAGTTGTCCGAGCGATGATTCGCGTGCCCATGCTCGATCGTCGCCTTGAACGACTTCGTAAACGGAATCGGCGAATCCAGATGGAAGCGGTACACACTCCAGCGAGCCCCGGCAAGCTCCTTGCCCACCAGCGGCGCGCCATTCAAAGGCAGGCTGTACCCGGCCCCGCCAAAATCCCAGGCCCCGAGAAAATAATCCTCCGACCCGGTCCCGATATACGAAGGCGTCGTCTCGCCATCGACGAAGAACATGTCATCGCCCTCGCCCCACCATCCATCCTGGTTCTGCAGGATCGACATGGTCACGCCGACAAACTGCCCGTGTCCCTGCGCCTCCATCCAGACATAGTTATCCTTGCCATCCGGATTGCGCCGGTAATTCACAATCGGGTCTCCATTCTCATACCACTGCCCCGTCCACCCATGATTCGGCTGCGCCTGTCGGTACTGGGCGTGGAAGTACAGGGTGTCCTTCGGCAACGGCTTCGCATCAGTGCGGTAGTCGATATTCCAGTACAGGTTGCTCAGCGGCTCCTTACCGTCGTTCGTCAGCGTGATCTTCGCGTGCTTCGCAAACGGCATCGGAAAGTAGCTGTTCATCGCCCGGTCATGCGACACCGTCAGCGCAGCCGATTGCCACGGAACCACATCTCCCGTCCCCAGCCCAAAAAAGTCGCCTATCGGCACCTCCACACTGGGCGACGCTTCGCCATCCCAGTAAATCCGCAGCACCTCACGCTTCAGGAAATAAGGCTCGCCATCCGCCAGCGTGAACCACATATGCGAGATCAGCCCCGGTCCGTCCACATCGAGCAACGTCACCGTATCGCCCGGTGTCACCGTGCGGTAATCCGCATTTCCGCCCGTCGATTGACGACTCGAAGACCGGTGCAGCGTATATGTCTGCTGCTGCGTGGGATCCGGCATCCATCCCGGAATCTGCCCAAACGCAACAGGCATCGCCAACGCCGCCAGAAAGAGAAGCAGAATAGAACGCATCAGGAAAGCCCCCAGAAAATCGGTTCCGATACTATCATCCGGAGCGACTCGCACAAGAATCCCGACCTCCAGGAACAACATCTAATTCATAGGTCGAAAGAAGGAACCCAAATGTCCGTCATCCGTACCTGTTCGCACTGTGGACAGAAGAATCGCATCCCCGCAACCCATTTAGCCGACACAGGCCGTTGCGGCGCCTGCAAAACCGTGCTCGCGCCGGTCAGTGAGCCGCTGGCCGCCGACACCGCCCTGTTCGACGACATCCTGCAAAACGCCCGCGTCCCCGTGCTCGTCGATTTCTGGGCCGACTGGTGCGGACCCTGCCGCATGGCCGCGCCCGAAGTCGCCCGCACCGCCGCCGACCTCGCGGGACAAGCCATCGTCCTCAAAGTCGACTCGGACAAGCACCCGGATCTTGCCGCCCGCTACCACGTACGCGGCATTCCCAACTTCCTCCTTCTGAGCAAACGAAAGCCCGTTCC
>JAATFH010000440.1 GCA_015655315.1 Terriglobales bacterium | reverse complement strand
GTCCCGGAGGCATGATCGCATTGCCGCCCGGCGGGTCTACCTGCGCCGAACCACCGCCCGAGATCATTCCCACGTACGCGTGACCACCGATGATGGCAATCGATTTCACCTTCGATGCATTAAGGGGCAGGATGCCCTTGTCGTTCTTCAGCAGGACAATGCTCTGCTCTTCCACATGCTGCGCGATTTCCAGCCCACGCTCCACATCGACAACGCCCTTCTCGACCGGATAATCGACGATGCCGGACAGGAACTCGGAGCGCAGTACGCGATGCGCGTGGTCATCGATCTCGGCCATCGGCACGCGACCCGCTTCAACGGCTTCCTTCAGCTTCGGGCCGAAATATTCGGCCATCGGCTGCTCGTTGTCGAGTCCCGCCGCCGAAGCCTTCTCCGTGCTGTGCGTGCCGCCCCAATCCGAGAGGACGAACCCCTTGAAGCCCCATTCGCCCTTCAGCACATCGGTGAGCGTGTATTTGTTTTCGCAGGCATAGTCGCCATTGATGCGGTTGTACGAGCACATGACCGCGGCAGGATTGGCGATATTGATGCCGATGTGAAAGGCCAGGAGGTCGGTTTCCTGCAAGGCTTTCTTCGAGACCACCGCGTTCACGATATTGCGGCCCGTCTCCTGATCATTGACCGCGTAATGCTTGATGTCCCCAATGACGTGCTCCGCCTGCTCGCATTTCATCAGGTTGCCGACCATCGTTCCCGCCAGCAACGGGTCTTCCCCCATGTACTCGAAGGTGCGGCCATTGCGCGGCTCGCGCGTCAGGTTCACGCCGCCGCCGAGCGTCATGTTGTAGCCCTGCGCCCGCAGCTCGCGTCCAATCAGCCCACCGTAGTCGCACGCCGCCTCAGGATTCCAGCTCGCGGCCGCACCCACATTCGATGGCAGCGCCGTCGAGTAGCGCCCATTCTCGCCGCTGCTACGTACTCCATACGCGGCATCCGACATATAAATATTGGGAATCCCCAGCCGCTTGACGCCAACCGTCATGCCCGCGCCGCCGTTGGAAAGATAGGTCAGCGGCATCTGCCAGTTCGACGCGTGCGCCATCCCATTGCCGTGCAGCAGGTCGATCTTTTCATCGAGCGTCAACTGCTTCAGAACCATATCGGCGCGCTCATCCGGCGAGAGGCTCTTGTTCATCCATGGCCGTTCTGCCGCGCTCTGATCCGCCTGCGCCATCGCCGGAACCGCCGGCATCAATATCCCCAACACGCCGGCCGCCAGCGGCAGACACTTTTTAAACCTCTGCATCCGCATCCATTTCCCTTCAAATTCGTAATTGCGCGGTCATACTAGAATGGCCGCGAAACGATCGTCAAGCTTAAACGTTTTAGTAAGTCATTTTTACGGTTAACCATCCGTACTTTGTGAAGTCAACCGATTGTCTTCAGATCGTCCCGACAACCATCTTACATGCGCCGGGCTACGCCTTGAAGGTGCCTCGACCACCTCTCACGGCTCTCCATTGCCGGTATCCCACGGCCTGCGAATCCAGCATTTCTCCCCATGACAGCGGACAAGGCGTAAATTCAGGAAGACTCGGAGATCGCCTGTTTACAATCTTCCTTGAATCCGGAGGGCACCAAGGGAGATGCAACAAAATACACGAACCAATCTACTGCTTCTGGTGATTGCCATTGCGCTGGTCGCCATCGCCATCAGGCCCTACGTCACGCCAAGACCCGTGACGGCGCAGTCAGCGTATCCTTACCCGTTCTATTTCGAACCCGGCACCCAGATGCTGCGCGCGCCCGACGGTAGCAAGCAGGTCTACGGAAGAGTCGTGGTCGATATGCGAACAGGCAAGGTCTGGGGCTTCCCTACTTACACGATGGACACGTATCCCGTGAATCCGGTCGAGACGAAGCCACAGACTTCTCATCCCTTTGCGCTGGCCAGGTTTGCGTTTGAAGACACCGACCGCTGAAGCCCCAAGCCCACATCCCCGCGGCCAGACGATACCCTATACTCGAGTACCCGACCATGCTCAGCCTGCTCAGTTTCGTCATCGCCCTGGCCGCAATCTTCAGCTGGATCAGCTCCCGCTGGCTGAAGCTGCCCACGACCATCGGCACGATGCTGCTCACGGTCATCTCGTCGGTCATACTGGTATTCGTGCCCGGCCTGCACGCCTGGGCGCTGCATCACGTCCAGCAGATCGACTTCGAGCGCCTCATCCTGCACGGCATGCTCTCGCTGCTCCTCTTCGCCGGAGCTTTTCTGCTGGAATTCAAATACCTCGCGAAAGAAAAACTGGCGGTCGGCCTGCTCTCCGTCCTCGGCACTCTGCTTTCGACGCTGGGTGTCGCCGCTCTCACTTGGTGGATCGCTCCGCTCGCGGGCATCACCGTCACCGCACTCCAGTGCCTCATCTTCGGCGCGCT
>JAATFH010000250.1 GCA_015655315.1 Terriglobales bacterium | reverse complement strand
GTCTGGCGTCCGCTGTTTGTTTGCCCGGCGGATCAGTATTGGACGCCGAAGCCAAACGCTACGCTGATTGGGGATGCAGCGCACGTAATGCCGCCCTACGCAGGCGAAGGCGTGAACATGGCGATGCTCGACGCGCTGGTCCTGTCAAAGTTTCTCCTCAGCGAAGCCATGCCCGGCGTTGCAATCGCGGCCTACGAGGCGGAGATGTTCGCCCGCATGCGATCCATGACGGCAGACACAATGGTGAACACGGAGATGTTCTATGCGCTGGATGCCTGCGAGCGCGTTGTCGCACTGTTCCGTAGCTTCGGTGGAGGAGAATCGGTTCCGCCAGCCGGCGAGGCTTAATGCAAGGTCCTCATAAGTCGGCATGTCGGAAGTGATCTGCTTCTCGATGAGCGCGTTGGCGATTTAGCGCTTTTAAAGCGAGATAGAGCGACTCAGACGCTTCTGAAGAAATAACCGGAAATTTAGGTTCAACCTTAATGTGAATATGTGAGCGTAACGGTTGTCGAGTGCGAGATGTTTTGCGAAATAGCGGTGATAGTGATGGTCGAAACGACAGGCGTACTCTTGTGACTGCCGTCTCCGCAACCAGAAATACCACCCAACAGCGCAGCAAAGAGAACGATACCGGGCCAGAAGGCTTTTGAACGCCGGCACGCTCCGGAAAACAACCACCCGATGCACGCAAGAGCTATTACAGCGGTCGGAGTTTCCTGGATCATTGCCAGACTACTTGCAGCAAAGGTGATGCTGGTTGAAAAGGGAGCAGTCCCAGATGGGGTAACAGTAGATGGGTTGAAATTGCAGGATACTCCTGCCGGCAACCCGGAGCAGGCAAAAGCCACAGATGAATTAAAGCCATTGACCGAGGTGATATTCAGTGTGACGGTCGCAGGCGTGGAGCTCGTCACAGTAACATTGGCCGAGTTAGCCGAGAGTGAGAAATCGGGTACAGGAGCGGGAACGACAGAGACTGACTCCGGACTTGAAGTCGACCCGGTGAAGTTGCTATCACCGTTGTAGCTCGCCGTTATGGAATGACCACCGGCGGAAAGTACTGAAGTGGTATAAGTGGCTACTCCTGTAGGATTGAGATTCCCGGTTCCAAGTGACGTCGAGCTGTCAGAAAACATGACTCTACCGGTTGGCGTGCCAATGCCGTTCGTTGTCGGTGTTACGGTAGCCGTCAGGGTGATGCTGGTTCCCACATTCACGCTCGAAGACGAAGCGCTGAGCGTTGTAGTAGTCGCGGTAGGTGGTACGGCCGTTACTGTGATCGGGCCGAGGTTCAGCGCGGCGTAATATGCATCGGACGTATACTGTGCGGTGTATGTGTGTGTGCCTGGCGAGATGTTCTTTACGACCAGACTTGCTAGAGTGCCGTTGGCCGACAGCGGCGCGGCACCAATGAGTGTCGAGCCCTCATAAAAATTTACAGGATTCGAGAGTGTTGGCGAACCGATTGCTAACAATCCAGGATCAGAGCCGTACACGCCCTTTACAAATTGGGTAGTTTGGGACATGATCGGCTGCACTACCGCATTCAGCGTGACGGAGCCTCCCTGGGTGATTGTTGCGGATTGAAGATTCGTCGCATTGCCGGTAGTCGGCGAGGCTCCAATGGACAGGTAAAGATCGCCTATCGTATACGGCATAGGGGATGTGCAGTCATATGCCAACGCCTCGGAGCTTGTCGAAGTCATTCCGAGATATGTGTTCGCACTCAGTGTAAGCCCACCAGTCTTCGTCGGATTGGCTACAAAGGGCGAACTCAGAGCATTGAGCACTGGGGGATAGACGTTCGTCATGGTGCTGATTCGATTGCCCTGTGCATCGATTGCCGACACTGAGGTGCCGCCTGAAGCAAGGTCATCCAGAACGACGTCGTCCAGAGTGAAATAGTTGAAGTAACCAGCATTGTCTGCAGTAGGAGCGCCGTCGAAGAACAAGGAATACGTACCCGGAGCTGTCGGGTTGCTTGGATCGGATGGCTGTCCCTGCTTCAGCGAGAGAAATTGTGAAGTCGGCGCCAAAACGTGAATGTCCTTATAAGTAATACCGTTGACCGTTGGAGGTCTGTCCGGATCAGGAGTGGCTTGTGGAACGATATTTAGCGGCTTCTCGATATCCTGCATGCAAATGGATTTGAAGGTCACGTTAGTGATGGTGGCTCCAGCATTCGATGGGTTCGCAGCATTTGTGCTGGGCGTTGGCTTGATATTTACGCCATGAACATCGCCGGTCGCATTGGGAAGCGCCTGGGTATAGCTCGCCAGGGAATACGGAGAAGCCGTCATTACGCTCTCGGACACGCCGTTCACGGTCGTGCCGACTACGCTGGGTAAATCTCCCGTTTCGGTAACGTTCTGGATCAGCAGGTTCGAGGTCGGATACTTGTCGCTATTTCCAAGAATGGTGATGCCATCGCGGCCATATATATGAAAGTGATCGACAGTGAAGTTACTTGTAGGGCCGTTGTTGATGGCAAAGGCTATGTCATCGTCTCCAATCGAGACAGTAGTGTCATACAGAGTGCCATTGGTCCCGTGGAGATCGAAACCATCAGTGTTTGTTACATTCCAGGGAGCCTGAATTTTTACGCCCCACACCGTTAGACCATTGCCGCCCCAATTCACCGTATGGAAAGGTGGGTTGCGAATAGTGATCTTGTAGAGGACAAATTCATCCGCGAACACGTCCATTTCTGAGTTCCCCGCGGAGATCACCTCGGGGTTGCTTTGATTGTAGTGGTCTGCTTTGTCGACCTTCTGAGCAGTCAGATCCCACCAACTCAGTAGGTTTGCATTGGGACCGGTGAGGAGCGCCTTGTCTCCCTGACCATCGATGATGCCATATCCATAAATGCCACTAGGGATCTCACTATTAGAATCGTCACGGGTAGCGCCAAAGGAGAATAAGCCGATACAGCCCATCAGCGGAGCAAAGGTGCCATAGGTTCCGCATTGGATATCCGAAGGATTGGTAATTGGGTTGGTGTCCTGGTAATTCGCAGGATCGCGCGAGCCGTAGACCGTTATGCCGCCATCGATGATGAGAGATACCCCAGGAGGCACTGTAATTGGATCGATAAGAAACGAGTTGTAAGAACTGTTTGCTCCGAGGGTCAGTTCGACCGCCTTCCCGGCATCGCAGTTCTGCAACAGTTTGTTCAGGACCGTGGTTTCCGCAGCTGACTCAGTATCCTGCTCGGTCACGGATGGACCAACGCCAGGTCCATCCGAGGTGGTTTGAAGAGGCGCGTGATAGACAGAGCAGGTTGAAGGGAAAGTTGGCTCAACGACCGTGCGCGTATCCTGCGCAACCAGATACGTGGAGCCTCCAATCAAGAAGCCTAAGAACAAAATGGCACTAAAACCAAAGCGCATAAACGTCCATCCAGTGTGAAATATCAACGAGGACAACTCAAACTTCGCCTACAATCGTCAGTTCACGAATTGTTCTTGGCAAATCTTCCAGGTCCTGTTTCATCGCATAGCCACAGGCTCCCGCTTCAATGGCTGCAGCGCGTAGATTTGCGTCATCGTAATCCGTAACCATTACGACTTTGGCTGATGGATGGAACTGTCTAATCTCTTTTGTCGCTCTCAATCCATCCATGCGGGGCATTCGAATATCCATCAACACGAGGTCGGGACGATGAGCGATATAAGCCGCTAGAGACTCAGTCCCATCAGAACATTCCCAGACAGCACTTGCGATTTCAAATAGTATGCGGCGCAGCAAGCGACGGATTGAGGCGTTATCTTCAACAATCAAAACTGTCATTATCTTCCTGTTCGAAGATGTCTATGTGACGAAGAACGTAGTCGAAATAATTGCTATACGTGCGTAAAAGGTGACAAATGAAAGGACCGCCCACAAGATGCTATCGGATTACTATGTTTAAGCCTCTGAAGGTTTGAAGCCGGCGCGGCGAGAAAATCGCCGCGCCAGCTTTGCGTTATTGAATATTGACGACGAGTGGAATTGTTTTCGTGGTTGAACCAGCAGTCACATTCACCAGGATGGTCTTTGAACCTGTTTCCTGTGTGGATGATGGCTTACTGTCACCTCCACATCCCAAAGTGCATCCGATGGAGATCGCCGCCAGCAACAGCCAGCAGGCAATTCGATAGAGGTGCTTCTTCCCTTTTCGGATTTGCCACAGGCACAACATCGAGCAACCGAAGGCCAAAATGCCGCCCAACTTTCGAGGTAATAACATGCCTGCGCTTTGGACCGGAGGGCTGCTCACTATGAGGGAAGTGGAGATGTTATTTCCTGCAGTGATCGTTATCTGTGGGGGATTGAAGATGCAGCTCATACTGGCAGGCAGTCCGGTGCAGCCGAATGTCAACTGCCCGGCCAACCCATACTTCGAGGATACTTGCAGTGCCACTGGAGATGACTGTACCCCGTAAGAAACCGAGAGGCTGCTACTTGAAAGCGACAAATCCATGCTGGGCTCGTTGGTATAGACCATGACGGTGGCCGGCGCGG
This sequence comes from Terriglobales bacterium, assembly GCA_015655315.1. Taxonomy (GTDB): domain Bacteria; phylum Acidobacteriota; class Terriglobia; order Terriglobales; family Acidobacteriaceae; genus Alloacidobacterium. The sequence goes on along the minus strand of JAATFH010000250.1, from coordinate 8,332 downwards.
ATTGTGATGAATAGTACGGATCATTTACTAAGTAATAAGCAATGATTGAATTGCTTCCTAGTGAAAGTCCTTTTGCAGAGATGTGTGCGTTGCCTGTGGAATCGAGCGAAGCGGTTCCTAAAACCGTATCGCCCATTTCAAAGGAAACTGTTCCCTGCGGCACACCGGCAGCAGATGTAACCGTTGCTTGTAAATCGATGGATTCTTCCAGGACAGAACTCTGCGGAGCGACAAGCGATGTACTGGTAATATACGGACTTGGCGGGGCCGCTCCTAGCAGGTCAGATGAACTCGTGACACCGCAAGGGTAAGTTTGTTTTGCGGGGTAGCCATCAAAGCCATTTGTTGCGTCCCAGAACACACTTGTCATGGGGCCATGCGGCATCACAAGCGGGTCTATCGGCATATTAAGGCTACTTGCGGAGAAAAGCGTGCTGGCAACCTGGCTATCCAGAAATGCGATTGTCTGGTCCGAGTGAGTTCTATTATTGATCGTCTGTGAGGCGATGATGTAGAAGTCGAGGGGCATCGAAGCTACACCCGTACCGTACCAATCCGGACGTTCCGAACCCAGATAACTGGGATGATAAACAGTGACCAAAGGCCATAGCGTAGTGTTGCCCCAGGGGTACCAGCTATTGCAGTCTTCTTCCGTCAAGTTTCCCATATTGGGCGGATTAGGCGGGTTGAATGTGGTTTGAGTCCACCAAGCCGGATAGTACTGTACAGAGTACGATATGGGCAAAAGGGTCATGTAGAAGTTGCGCTGTGCCGCCTGCCCAAAGGCGACGACTGCGGCATTCTGCGCTGCCTGATTCGGAGAATAAAACGCCTGATTATTGCTGTTGGTAACCAGCGGCCCTATGGCCGACAACTTGCCCCAGTCTCCGAGAATGTTATCGAGCTCCGTATCAAACCCCGCAGTGAGTTGTTGCTGTAGTCCGCTGTTCGCAAGATTGGCGATGGCTATTTTCACCGGGTAATCCGGACTGGGCAGCGCTGTGGAACCATCCGTCGTATAGCCGCCTGCGACGGAGCTAGACAGGTCAAACATATCAGCAATGGTTGAGCCAACCTGGCTGATGTCTTCAAGATCACCCGCATTCACAAGGCCATCCGAGGCGACCTGTAATCCTAGATTGACTAGGGAGCTGAAGAGGCTAAGGATACTTGAAGAACTTACGTTGACCTGTGTGCCTGGCGAAGGCTGCAAATTGCTGCCCTCCACAGCTGATCCTGCTCCGATTAATGCGAGCGCTGCGCTGCCGTTGCCTGCAGCCACAACATCCTTCAGATTGGTTGATCCGTTCACCATGAACTGAAGAACATTGTCCAGATCGACTATTTCCGCGCTCACTTGGCTGGCTACGGCCGCAAGATCGTTTGGTGTGAAGCATGTCAGCGTCGTGCTTGATACAGGATCGGCCCATGTGTAACAGGGAGTCGAGGGATCGGGGAACGGCACATTCACCGGATCGAAGGTGTGGTAATCGAGATATGTATTGTTGCTTCCGGTGAAATAGAAGTGGATATAATCCAGATAATTCCCCTCAGCGCCTTGGATATAGTGCTGAGTCACAAGCTGATAGCTCAAATAGTGATAGGCAGCAACCTGTCCCTCCACACTGGATGCGTTCGGCAGAAGCGTTCCACTCAGTGCAGGCCACTCCACGGGCGGGCTTGAACCGGCGATACTCAGCGTAAAATCAGCGCCCTGGTTGCTCTCATTCTGAGTGGTCGATTCCTGTGACGCTCTGCCCGGCCAGTAAAGTCCGTTTATATTTCGCGCGAGAAGCCCATGTACTGTTCCGGTTTGTCCTTGCTGACTGTTGGCGGTCGTAGACAGGATTGCGTGGCCAGTGAGTGAATTGCCACAGCCATAACAAGTAATCAAAGAGTAGGCAGTTCCGGATGCGTATAGCGAAAGAATCTGTCCAGGAGTACCTCCGTAGGACTCAAGTGTTTGGCCGAAAGCGTATGCTGTACTGCCGACCTGGGAGTCCTGGGCAAGACCATACGCGCTCGTGTAGCTTGGGTTCACCGCATTGCCAACACTGACCAAGAATACGAGGTCGTTGAACGATAGTTGCCCCAATTGGCCCAGAAGACCATTAAAGGCTCCAATTGCGGTGCCCGGGTCAGTCGATCCCGTTGCAAAAAACTGCCCACAGCCCATTATGTCTGTTTGCTGTTTTGCATCGTTGCCGTGGGGCACGCAGATGTTTGACGGAGCGTTATTCGGCATCCCATTCTGGTAATCCAGATCATCACGGCGCAAGGCCAATAGCCAAAAGCCGTTGGTTTCATTCGCCGGGGAATAAAAGACCTGTTTGTTGGGATCGTTGTAAGCCCTATAAGGAGACAGCGCAGCCGTTCCCTGAAGCGTAATGGTAGTTTGGTTGTTGTTATTCGGATCGTTGGGAATTACCGTGTACTCGATACGGGTTGACGACTGAAAGTTGTAATTCCCATTGGCATCCTCTTCCAGCATCCCCGTAGCAAAGGCGCCAAAGGTCTCATGAGGCGGGTTCGTATCATAATTTTCATACGCCGATCCCGGCGCTGCTCCGCCCGCCCCAATCATCAGGTAGCTTATCGGGGTTTCGATGCTTTGCGCTGCCGCAGAGCACGTACCGCAGTTGTATGCCGTCCCTCCGATCGCATTTGTGTTTAGATATCCAGCCCCACCGCCGGCATCCGTTTGCTGGCCGGAGTTTGTGCCTATGATGACAAGATCGCTGGATGTCAGTGTCTGAACATAGCTCGTCAGGGCAGCGTAGTTGGTAAGGCAATTTGGAGATGACTCCGGTGCTGCCGTCTTTTCGGCCAACGTTTTTCTATCCAGCACGACTGCCGTATATATGCCGGAACAGCTATATCCTGAATTCGGGTCCGGATAGGTCTGCAGCGTTCCGACAGTGATCCACGGCTGCCCGCTCTGCCAGCCTCCGGGAGCCACATTGAAAGCAACAGAGGGAGGAAGAAAGTCGCTGTTGGTGGGGAGGCCGCTGGCAACATTTGCTGACAAACGTCCCTTTGCCATGGATGTTTGCGCTACAGGTTGCGTTTCATCTCCTGGGAATCGAAGTCGTGAGCTTACCAGCGAGCCATTGGACTTTTTCGCCATTGCATACAGCACATTCTTCCCACCGGCCAGCCCGTCTGTCGATGTAAGAGATGCCGACTCGCATATTTGTCCATTACAGGAGGTTTCAGAGAATCTTGCGGTCACATCCTCGCCATTCAGGACGATCTTCAATGTTTCAGGCTTGATATCCAAAGGCAGGTTGAGCGTAACCGACTTAGTGGCAGAATCCCTTCCCATAGAATTTTTGGGTGAAAGTGCTTTGATCAGTACCCTGTTGTAGCCTCGCCCGGAAGGTGGTATCGCAATCTGCGCAGTAGTGATTCCCGCAGGTCCATTTTCTTTTGTTTGTCCAAAGGCAGCCGATAACTGGCACGCGAATACTGCGCTGGTCAGCAATAACAACATTCTCGCTAGTTTCACGGAGATTATCCTCAACTTCCTGAAATGTGAATAATGTTTACTAGATGTCTGAAACGACGCTGTACACACGACAGGGGTGCAGCAGAGTGGCCGATCTCCCGAGAGTTGATGTTTTCCGTACGGCAGAGGAAGCGCCCGGCATTGGCCAAACCGAGAGTATGCGAGCTGTTCTGGAAAAGATATAGGGATCAGCACACGACATGCTGTGTGGTAACACACGGTTACGATAGTGCAGCCTGCGCCGAAAAATGGATAAGCTCTAATTGTTTCGTTTCACCTCAAGCGTGTATGCTGCTGAAAAAAGAACTATTTTGGAAAGCAATACCCTGCACGCAGAGACATGAACTCTGCCTGCGACCTGACCTTGCACGTCTTTGAGGGAACAATTTTGCCGGAAGTCTGGGATGACAGAACTGACCCCACATCGCAGCACTTGCCAATATTTAATCCGGATGCATCCGCGAATCGACTTCCATGAGCGGATATTCTCCTTTATCTGGATACTGTGTCTGTTGTATAGCTTCGTTCTCCCAGTTCAAGCGCAGTACCGTTTCGATGTATGGACTGCAGAAAATGGTCTGCCGCAGAATGTCATCCGCAATATCGAACAGACTCCGGATGGCTATCTCTGGATTGCGACCTTTGATGGATTGGCTCGTTTCGATGGAGCACGGTTTACCGTTTTCAACAAGCGCAACACGCCTGGACTCAAGTCGAATCGATTCGGCTCAATGTATCAGGACTCAAGTGGCGATCTGTGGCTCACGCCCGAAGTGGATGGTATAGCCAGATATCATCAAGGGACGTTTCGAACTTATGGGACTGCCCAGGGAATCCCTGGCAATATTGTCCGCAGCATTACTGGAGATGATGCAGGCCATATTTGGATATTGGCAGGCGACACGATTGCTGAATGGGATGCAGTCGCCCAGCGTTTTACCGGCATTCCACAAAAATATCCGGGGCTTCACTACGAGCCGCTTGTCTGGGAGAACTTCGGCTTTTGGGGAGCGGACAAAACCGGCTTACATTGCTTCATCAAAGGCCGCTTTATTACCTATCCGTTGCCATCCTGGCTCCCGAGTCAATCGATCTGGAACATAGCAAGCGACCACAGTGGAGTGCTGTGGATCGAAATGCTTGACGGGAGGCACGCGCGCGTCACTCCAGATGGAAAGATCAGCGGACCGCTCAGTAAAGTGACTGAGACTACTTATCTGGACAGTCACGGACATTCTTGGACGATACAAATAGGTCAGCGCCTATCCCGCTCCATCAAGTTTCCTTCCTCTGGCCGCGTCATTCCTATTGATTTTCATTCGATTTATGAGGACCGGGAGCAGAACCTATGGATAGGTTCAGAGGGACAGGGACTGTATCGGTTTCAACAACAATCGATCCAATCCTATTCAAAAGAACAAGGACTCATTGACCGCAATGTGTATCCGATTTATCAAGATAGAAACGGGGCAATTTGGATAGGAGCCTGGTATAAGGGTTTAAGTCGTTTTTATCAAGAAAAATTCACGAACTCCACAATTTCTGATAATCCCCGCAACAGGCTTGTGACTGCAATTGCAGAGGACAATAGGGGCCGTCTTTGGGTGGCCACTCATGGCGGAGTGAACGTTTTTCATGATGGACGATTTCATCGATCCGACGAACCCGCTCTGCCGAATGGCGCTGTCGTGCAAGTCATGTATCTGGATCAAAAAGGCACACTTTGGTTCGGAACATCCAAGGGACTTGTCTCCTTTAAAGATGGCCTGACCAGATTTTTTTCGAAGCGAGATGGGCTTGCAGGCGATGATGTCCGCATCATTACTCAAAGCAGTACAGGCGATCTTTGGATCGGTGGCTACGGAGGATTAACCCTCCTTCAGCACGATCATTTCGTGCATTGGGTCGAACGCAACGGTTTGCCTGACAATAACATTCGCGCAATTTGCGTGGACAGTGACAATGTGGTTTGGATTGGAACCTACGACGGCGGACTGGGACGCCTCAAAGATGGGAAGTTCACTCGCTACACTATGCGCGATGGATTATTCGACAATGGGGCTTTTCAAATTCTCGAAGATGGACACGGTTATCTCTGGATGAGCTGCAATCGAGGAATTTACCGCGTAAGCAAGAAAGAACTGAACGAGTTTGCAGACGGCAGGCAGAGCATAATCACATCGATTTCATACGGCAAGATCGATGGCATGTTCAACGTCGAATGCAATGGGGGGTTATCGCCTGCCGGGATAAGGGCACGCGACGGAAAGTTATGGTTTCCGACACAAGATGGCGTCGTAGTCGTCAATCCGGAAACCGTTCGAATTAACCTGCAACCCCCGCCGGTAGTCATCGAATCTCTTATGGTCGATCATGTGCTCACTCCAATAAATGGCGTGATACAGATTGGCACGGAAAAAGAAAATCTGGAGATTCAATACACTGCTCTTAGCTTCATCAAATCCGATCAAATTCATTTCAAGTACAGACTTGAAGGATTGGATTCCAGCTGGATCGATGCGGGTCAGAGACGAATCGCCTACTATTCGCATATCCCTCCTGGTAAATACAGTTTCCATGTAATCGCCGGAAACAGCGATGGCATTTGGAACAATGAAGGCAAAATCCTGACGGTTACTGTCCTGGCGTCTTTTTATCAGAAGTGGTGGTTTGAGCTGCTGGTGTTTCTTGCTGTTGTTGCGCTCGCCATGGCGGCTTGGCGCTATCGAGTGAGACAACTGGAAAGAGCGCATGAGTTGCAGCAGGTTTTTTCAAGACAGCTCATTGAATCGCAAGAGAATGAACGGACGCGGATCGCGGCAGAGCTGCATGACAGCCTTGGCCAGCGCCTGATCGTGATCAAGAATTTGACTACCTTTCTGCTGCGATCGAGAAAGAAGAATACCAGTGATCTTGAAGTCGAAACACTCGAAGAGATCAGTTCTGAAGCGGTATCTGCAATTAAGGAAGCGCGAGAAATCTCCTACGATCTCCGACCTTTCCAATTAGACCAACTTGGCCTGACAAACGCGATTGAAGCGATGATTCGAACGGTTTCTACGGCTTCCGAGATCAAATTTGCGACAGAGCTTGATAATGTTGATGATTTGTTTGCGGAAGATCTGAGAATCAACTTTTACCGAATCGTGCAGGAATCCTTGAACAATGTAATGAAGCATTCTCAAGCGACTCAGGTTAGCGTTCGCATTAAGCGAAGCGTTGAGAATATAACACTGACCATCCATGACAATGGGAAAGGATTTACTCTGATCGACAAGACTACACATGCAACATCCAAAGGGTTTGGACTGACGAACATGGCTGAGCGAGCCAGCCTGCTTGGCGGCGATTTCAACCTGCAGTCGGCTCCTAGGCAGGGCACAACAATGATCGTAGAAATTGCTCTAAAAGCCACGCATCATGCATAAAGAGATTCATATTATGATTGCGGATGATCACCCGCTGATGCGGAAAGGCCTGAGGCTCACCATAGAAGAGGATGCAGGCTTAAAGGTGGTCGCCGAAGCATCGGACGGCGAAATGGCCGTAGCTCTCACCGCAAAATATTGCCCTCATATTCTCTTACTCGATATTCAGATGCCAAAGCTCAATGGGCTGGAAGTAGCACGAGAAATCGCCAAGCGAGATATCGGAACTGAAATCATTTTTCTCACCTATCATACGAACGAAGATTTGTTTCATAGAGCCATGGCTCTTGGCGGCAAGGGTTACATAGTTAAAGACAGCGCAGTTGAAGAGGTCGTGGCCGGTATCCGCACTGTAGCTGATGGGCGGCCGTACGTGAGTTCGGCGATCACTGCGGAATTACTGAAGCACCGCAAAGATTTAAGGCATGCTGCGGAACAGCCGCCGACAAGCAGGCTCACTGCTATGGAAAAGCGGATCATGCATATGATCGCTCACGGAAAGACAAGCAAAGAAATCGGAGTGGAGCTTTCGATTCATCACCGAACCGTCCAAAACCATCGCACCAATATCTGCCGTAAGCTCGATTTAGAAGCCGAGGGCGCGAATACCCTTCTGCGTTTCGTACTGCAAAATAAGAGTCTGCCTTAATCGCCCCTACCGCCGCAATCTAATAAGCAGGGTCCAGGTGGTGCGGCACACGCTTGATGACCAACTGCCGTCAGATCATCCATCTGCTTCGTACTGCGGCGAAATGTTTCACTGCGTGGTAGATCTCAGCGATGATCTCCTCGGGGGCGAGATGGCGCGCCCGCGAACCGCCTGCTCCAGACGTTCGGAACCGAACTGCTCGCCTGATGCGTCTTTCCACTCGAACAACACACGTGCAACGCAACCTCTCAATCGCGAACATCAAATTGTCAATCAGGCCGAAGAAAGCGGAGAGCTCGGCGTCATGACGTGAGTGATCGGCAATCTGCGATCGACCGTGTGAATGGCCTGCTGCACCTCATTGGCAATGGAACTGAAGTCTCCGGAGTAACGAACCTCGAAGTCGTCGAAGCCCCATTCCCGTTGCGTGTACGGAAGGTGATCGATGTAACCTTGCCTGCGGAATTTCTGGGGCGGAGTGCGCTGGGCAAGGCGGTGGCCCGCTCTTTCAACTACCTGGGCTTCTGCTGAGGGGCTGACAGCGTTGTCGAATCCAGAGGCCCGGCGTAGGTTCCCGCAAGGGTATAGCGCCCGGAGAAGCGTATTGTTGCTATGGCGTCAAGAGAAACCGGAAGCCACATTCCATTCACGTCGCCAAACTGCAGAGTCATGTGAATGTCCTTGATCCAGATCGATGGACTTTGGGCTGGTACTCCTTCGACTCTCCGGATATGGAAGGTTTTCTCG
>JAATFH010000421.1 GCA_015655315.1 Terriglobales bacterium | reverse complement strand
GGGCACGTATGGATGATCCAGCTACCCGGCATCGTCTGTACGGGGGCAGCGATGTGTTCACTGCATCGTTTGCATTTGATTACGAAGTCATGGAAGCGTGGGGTGGGTCCGTGAAACGAGGAAGCCATAGCCAGACCAGTATAGGCGAATATAAGGCGAAAACAAAGTGGGGAATGAATATCGTTCGCCTATAAAAGTCTCACGATTTATGAGACTCTAAGTCACTACGTAACAATAACTTAGCACGATAGAGCACTAAAAAAATAGTTGTTAATTTCGTTTAGGAATTGCATTCTGTCTCTATCGGAGGCTTCAAAATGTCATCACTCAATAAACAAGTCCGCACACGGTATAACCGTTCAACAAACACCACCGATCTGTACATCGGACTGGTACACGTAGGCTTCTTTTCACCTGTTGGTGTCCTAGAACTGATGCCGCTCATGAGGGATGAGGTCAGCGACCTAAATGAACTCGGGTTCCGTACCGGGCCAGCTGTAGAGGGCGACATCGTCAAGTACGTCGAGGTCGTGTACTAAAGTTTTGTCTACTACCGCATCGTAGACTCTGGGAGGGTTCCGTAATTGGAACCCTATTTTTTGGCCCCGTGTACACGCCATGTACACAAATATCGAAAATCGATTGGTTCCGTTGGTTCTGTTGATACGTAGAATCAGTAACTTATAGATTCCACAATCCGAGAGAACGTCTTGAGTGTAACAAGCTACTCGTCGCGTCCCGGGCGGGACATCAACTCGCGCATGGCCTCAAGCGGCGGCTTATCTGCGTGCAGAATCGCGGCCACTTGTTCGGTAATCGGCATCTCGACGTGATGTTGCCGGGCAAGACCAAGAGCAGCGGCAGTCGTTCGCACGCCTTCGGCTACTTTTCCATGCAGACCGGCAAGAATCTCCGCCAGTTTGCGGCCTTTGCCCAATTCGATTCCGACTGTGCGATTGCGTGACAGGGAACCCGTGCACGTCAGCACCAGATCACCGATACCGGAAAGCCCCGCAAGCGTCTCACTATGACCACCGCATGCGACCGCCAGCCGCGTCGTCTCGGCAATGCCGCGCGTAATGAGCGCAGCCGCACTGTTATGCCCCAGGCCCAGCCCCGAAACGATGCCCGCGGCAATCGCAATCACGTTCTTAAGCGCGCCGCCCAGTTCCACACCGACAACATCGTCATTTGTGTAGAGCCGCAGTGACTGGCTTCCGAATTCGCGCTGTACACGCGCTGCCAGTTCAGCATCGTGGGATGCAATCGTGATCGCGGTTGGCGAGCCGGCTGCAACTTCCTGCGCGAACGAAGGTCCGCTCAATACCCCGACAGAAAGATCGAGTTCGAATTTGCCGAGCGTTTCGACGATGACTTCGCTCATGCGCAGAAAGGTTTCGTCTTCGATTCCTTTAGTCGCGCTCACCAGCAGTTGATCCGAGTTCAGGAATGGAGCGAACTGCTCATAGCTGGCGCGAACGTGATGCGACGGCATCACGCTTACCACAATCTCTGCGCTACTCAGTGCTACTTCTATATTTGACGTGGCGCGGATGTTCTCGGGGATAGGAAAGCCGGGTAGAAATGCACTGTTCTCGCGGCGCCCGATGATCGTCTCACTCACTTCAGTCGAATGCGACCACAGCGTAATGTCGTGCCTGCTTCCGCTCGCAAGACTCAATGCAAGCGCGGTGCCCCATGCGCCGCTGCCCATCAGAGCGATACGGCTCATGCAGCGCTCGCCTTCGTTCCGCCGAAGCGATACTCCGTGCCATGCAGCAGGCGATAAATGTTCTGGTGGTGTTTCGCGATAATAATCACCGGAACAATCAGGATCACGGCGATTCACAGATCTCCGAATGCGGGATGAGGAAATAGAAAGGCGAAAACCGGAAATGCTGCCGCGCCCAGGATCGAAGCAAGCGAAACATATCGCGTCAGCGCACAAACAACGACGAACACACCCAGCGAAGCTACGGCGGGAAGCCACGCCAGCGCGGTAAAAACTCCCAGCGCCGTCGCCACTCCTTTACCGCCCTTGAAACCAAGCCATACGGGAAAGATGTGCCCAATGATGGCAAACAGTGCCGCCAGCGCAGCAGCATTTTGCGCCGGAACGAGCTGCAAAGCAGGGATATGCAATACAGCGGCACCGGCTATCACCGCAATATACCCCTTCAAGGCATCCAGCAGAAAAGTGAGCGCACCCAGGCCTTTCGCACCCGAGCGAACCACATTAGTAGCGCCAATATTGCCACTGCCTTTTGACCGAATATCTTCCTTGCGGAACAAGCGCACCAGTACATACCCAAACGGGATCGATCCCAGTAGATATGCGACCAACGCGATAACAAGATAAGTTACAACTGACATTGCGACTATGAGTGTAGCAGCCGGAGATGGCTTACATGAGCTTGCGGCGCACCATATCGAGCGCCTGCTGGCTTGCATAGAAGCGGACACGCTCGCGGTCTCCCGAGAAATTCTTTTCGACGACTTCCGTCTGCACTCCATCGCTGACTGCAATGTAGACAAGGCCGACAGGCTTTTCCTCTGTTCCGCCACCAGGCCCGGCAATGCCCGTTACACCGACACCATACGTGCTGCGGCAGCGGCGGCGAATTCCTTCCGCCAAAGCAATCGCCACTTCACGGCTGACCGCGCCTTTTTCTTCTATCAATTCTTCTGGAACGCCGGCGAATTCGGTCTTCAATTCATTGCTGTAGACGACCGCTCCGCCAAGAAAGGATCGTGAACTGCCGCTGATGCTGGTAAGGCGCTCTGCGATGAGCCCTCCGGTACAGCTCTCTGCAACCGAAAGCGTCGCCCCCCGCATTTCCAGGTAGTACAGAACAATCTGTTCCAGCGATTCACTCTTCACTCCTGAGGAATAAATCAGATCGTCCAACTCTTCCTCGATGAGGCTGGCTAATTCGTTTACTCGTTTATCGGCTTCTTCCTTCGTCGACTTTGTCGAGATCAGTGTCAGCTGAATGTCGCCGAGATGTGCGAGGATCGTCGTCTCTACGTCGGTATAGCGGCTGTAGATCGGGGCGATGCGCGCATCGGCATGCGACTCGCCAATCATCGCCGCCTTGAGCGTACGCGTGGAGATGAAGCGTTGCGGCAGAATCTCACGCAGCCGGGGAATGCACTGCTCGTCGAACATGGGCTTGATCTCACTGGGAGGTCCGGGCAACAACATCCCGAGCTTGCGATGCGTTCCGAAAACGGTGTCGATCCACTGCCCCGGAGCCGTGCCTCGCGGATTTTCCAGCACTTGCGCACCATCGAGCATATCCGCCTGCTTCAGATTGTTCTCCGTAAGCTGCCAGCGCCGCTGCGCGGCGCGCGCATAGAGTTGTCCGACGATGTCGCCGTCGCGCTTCAATACAATGCCGAGCGCATCCGCCCAGGCTTCGCGGGTCAGATCATCTTCCGTCGGGCCCAGGCCGCCCATCGTGATGACGATGTCGACTCGTCCAAGCGCAGTGCGAATCGCGCTGGTGAGGTCTTTCCTGCGATCCCCGACGATCGTCTTGAAAAAGACGACTACGCCAAGTTCGTTTAGCCGTTCCGTGAGATAGAGCGAGTTCGTGTCCTGACGGAAGGGCGTCAGCAGTTCAGACCCGATGGCGATGATTTCACATTTCATGCGGTGCGGAGGGCAGATCAGGAATTAGAAAGAATGCAATCCTTCCACTCCCAAAGCTAAATGATACATGCTCGTGTTGGTTGCCAGAATCACATCGCCTCCGGGAGCGAAGGCAAGCCCCACAATTCCCGAGCCAGCCACGGCCAAAGACGCATCTCCTTCCGGAGTGATACGCACTACGCCGCGCCGCCCGTGCCACGATGCCGCAACATAGATGTTTCCCGCGATATCCAACGCCAGCCCCTGCGGACGGCCAAGTCCGCGGTAGAAGACGCGGGCGTTTCCATCGCGATCGATCGCATAAACGCAGTCATAACTCGATGTCGTCGGGCCGGTAACATAAAGCGTTCCATCGCGGTCAAAAGCGAGATGGTAGGCAGCGACGCTCGGCTCCAGCGTGGCAAAAACAAATATCTGCCGGTCGGGAGCGATCTTGAAAATCGTACCGCTGCGGTCGCCCACATACAGGTTCTGATCGGCGTCGAAGGCGAGCCCGGTCGCAACTCCCATCCCTTCCGCAAACTGCGTATAAATGCCGTTGGGCGAAACACGAAAGACGGTGCCATCGTTCCGCGAAGAAACATAGAGAAAACCTTCCGGATCGAGCGCCAGTCCGGTCGCATTCACGATTCCGGTAACAAACGGGCGCATCTCTCCGTCGGACCCAATGCGGTATATAGAAACCGGCGTACTCTGCCCACGGGAACCGGAGAGCGTGGCATAAATATTGCCTTCGCTGTCCACGGCGGGATTCGCGACAATATGAACGTCCGTTGCTATGACTCCAGCGACAAGCAGCTTGATCGAATTGCTCTGCGCCCCGTTCTGCAATATCTGCAGCTGCCCGGTTTCCGCTTCTTCAGGGATGCGCAGCTTCAGACGCTTGCTGCGGCTCAGTAACACCGATGCCGCCAGCTGGCCCAGCATCGCCACCGGTTGCCGCATTGCATAGGGGCCCAGGTGCGAGCCGGCTAGCTCCACTTCGCCACCCGGAAGGGCCGCTCCCGGCACCAGCGCGTCTATTTTCGGATTATCCGATGGATCCGGCTTTGTCGTTCGGGCCATATCTCGAAACCAGCGACTCATTTCCTATTCTCTTTGAAGCAGAACCTTACCACCAGTGATGTATCAGAAGAAACACCAGAAGCGCCTGGACACCCGCAGCCACATCGTCCAGCATGATTCCTGCGCCACCGTGCAACCGCTCCAATTGACGCGCAGGCCATGGCTTAATGATGTCGAAGATGCGGAAAAGGAGCAAGGCCAGGAGCGCGTGCATCCAGTCAGCAGGAGCGGCGGCGAGTGCGATCCACTGGCCGCAGACCTCATCTAACACCACGTGGCCAGGATCTTCCCGTCCACTCTCTCTGGCGACGATCGTGGCGGCGGGGATACCGATCGCCAATGCCAGCAAGGCGCCAGTGCCGGATATAAGTGCCGTCTGGGTTGACGAAAGCTGCGCCGAGCGAACCGCCAGAAACCAAAGCAGCGTCGCCGCTACCGATCCCCAGGTCCCTGGCCCGGGCTTTCCGAACCCCGTCCCGAAAAATGTGGCGGCAGTCCAGGCCCAGAGCGTCTTACTCTTCGTCGTCATACTCGCGGCCCGGATTCAATCCTTTCAGGTCTTCCAACACTTCAGGATCGAGCACAGGTGAAGAGATGCGATAGACACCGCTCGCCCATTTTCCCAGGTCGATCTGTCTGCAGCGGTCGCTGCAGAATGGAAAATCCTCACCGCTTGCCGTCACGAGCGTTCGACATGTGGGGCAACGTAGAATAGTTGATTTTTTTGTGGCCTTCTTACTCATGCTTCTGAAAGAACACGTGCAATCACATCATAATCGTGCGCTTCTGTGATTTCACATTGGTAGAAACGTCCTGCTGTGACGGCTTCCAGCGGACCAAAATCATTGATGTACACCGTGCCGTCAATCTCCGGCGCATGGAACTGCGAACGGCCTTCCCAGAGCAGTGGCGTTTCGACAGATTCGCCTTCTACAAGAATATTTACGGTCCGCCCAACCCACTGCTGCTTCGCCTTCTTGCTCAATCCCTTTTGCAGCCGCATCAGTGCGCGCTTGCGTTGTTCGATGATCTTTGCCGGAACTTTTTCGCCAAGCGGAAACGCGCCGGAGCCTTCTTCATCGGAGTAACCAAAAACGCCAAGCCAGTCAAAGCGGGCCTCGCGAACAAAGTTTGAGAGAGTTTCAAAGTCCGCGTCCGTCTCGCCGGGAAATCCCACGATAAACGAAGTGCGCAGCGCAATTCCGGGCACCGCGGCACGAACTTTCTCGATCATCTTGAGAAAGATATCCGCATTCGCTCCGCGCTTCATGCTCTTCAGGACCGGCCCCGACGCGTGCTGCAGCGGTACATCGAGATATTTGCAGATGTTGTCGTGCTTCGCGATCGTTTCGAGCAACCGCCCGGTAATCTTGTTGGGATATGCGTAGAGAAAGCGCAGCCACCGCAATCCCTCGATACCCGCCAGTTTGTCGAGCAGCATGGCGAGTCCATCTTTCAGCCCGAGATCCTCGCCGTAGCAGGTCGTATCCTGCCCGATCAGCGTGATCTCCTCCACGCCAAGCGAAACCAGCTGTTCGGCTTCGGCGACCACCGATTCAAAATGCCTCGAGCGAAATTTGCCGCGCAGGTTCGGAATCACGCAGAAGCTGCACGGATGATCGCAGCCCTCTGCAATCTTGATATAAGCCGAAGGACCGCGTGTTGCCAGCAGCCGCGGCGTTGTGTGGTCGTACAGATATTGCGGCAGCGCTGCATCCGCGCCATCCCATTCCTTGCGGGCAAAGCGCCCCTGCGATTCCCGCAGGTCGCCTTCGGCACGCGCAGCCACACCCGTAAGGATGTTGAATGGAGATACGGGTTGCAAATCAGGAATAGCGGCAGCATTGAAACCGGCGGCTTCGAGAATTTTTTCGAGCTCTCCGGTGCCGACCACGGCATCGACCTCCGGAATGTTCTTCCGGATCTCGTCGCGGTAGCGCTCGACGAGGCATCCGGCGACAATCAACTTCTGCGCCTTCCCCGTTATCTTGTGCTGCGCCATTTCAAGAATCGTATCCACCGATTCCTGCTTGGCCGTATCGATAAATGAGCACGTGTTCACCACCAGAACATCGGCAACTTCCGGAGACGTGGTCATCTGTGCGCCTGCTCGGTCGAGCAGGCCCATCATCACTTCGCTGTCCACCAGATTTTTGGGACAGCCAAGGCTCACAAAGCCGACCTTTAAGCGCGGCGTCTGTATTGCGGTTTTCGGGGAATCGAGGACACCGATTTCAGCGTCGTCGAGCAGAGTTTGAGTCACCTTTATATTTTACCGGAAAGTGCCTCAATCCGAATGATCCAACTAATCCAGCAGCTTTTCAACTTCCGACAGATCGAAGTGAATTCCCTTCTCTGTCAGAGAAAAGATGGAGGCTTTGTGCAACTCGCCGTTCACGAAGCGGAAATAGGTCTTCGTCTCCGGATCGATGACCGCAGATTTGCGGAATCTGCATCGCTGAATAGTCGTTGAGTTTGCGCATCATGCGCTTCATCGTGTCTTCGGGCGATAAAACCTCGAAAACTGCAACCGGCGCATGGGTAATGATCTGCTCAATCGGTTCGCCGCGATCAAGGATAGTAATATCCGGCACGCGGTAACGCGTTGGTGCCACCTGCACACGCAACGCCGGTTTCACACGGACATTCCACTCCGCGGCATGCTGCCAAAACCAGAGGATGATTGCTTCCTGCCACGAAGCGTGGTCGTACTCACCCATTGGACGTTCTTCGATCACACCATCCACGTACTCAGCGTCGGGTTCGTACGAAGACCGGAGATAGACTTCAACCGGAACATGAAGATGCGCAAGCGTCGCCATCGCATTGCCCTGCCTTAGCCGCTAGTCTAGCATCGCGAGCTATCCGTGAGGTGGTATCATTAGGAATGTGCCGGGTCCTACGCGACTCAATCCCGCCAACCCCGCCAGGCCCGGAAGGGAGCAACGGTAACGGGCTAGTGTGTGCGCAGTAGGTCGCCCGGTACATGCTTTTCCCAAGTCCCCCCGTTCTCACACAACTTTTACATTTCCTGCACCGACAAACCTGTCCCTTTCATAGACATCGAAGCACGCGCTCGGAGAAAATGATTTTTTACCTTGCAGCAGATGGAGAGCAGCCTTGAGCCTTACCGTGCGTCCTCATAGTTCTCGACGCGCTAAAATCAGTGCCCTCGGAACGTACGTTCCTCCCCGTGTATTGACCAATGCCGATCTGGAAAAGATGGTTGACACCAACGATCAGTGGATCGTGGAACGAACCGGTATTCGCGAGCGCCACATTCTTGAAAAAGGCCTGGCCACCAGCGACATGGCCGTCGAAGCGGCCAAGCGATGCCTTGCCGAGCGCGGTATCGAACCGACTGAAGTCGAAGCCATCATCGTGGCAACGGTCACGCCCGACATGCTCTTCCCCGCAACCGCATGCCTTGTCCAGGACAAGTTGGGGGCGAAAGGCGCATGGGGCTTTGACCTTTCCGCCGCCTGCTCCGGCTTTGTCTATGCATTGCAGACGGGCATGAAGCTTGTCGAATCCGGAGGGCACTCGAAAGTACTCGTCATCGGCGCGGACACCATGTCCTCGATTCTCGATTACACGGACCGCTCTACCTGTATTCTTTTCGGCGACGGCGCCGGTGCGGTACTGATTGAACCCGCCGCAGAAGACGAAATCGGCATGATCGATTTCCTGCACGAGATTGATGGCTCCGGCGCCTGCTCGCTCTACATGCCCGCTGGCGGCAGCCTTCATCCGCCCACCGCAGAAACCATCGCGCAGAAAATGCATTACGTCCATCAGGACGGACAGGCCGTCTACAAGTACGCCGTGCGTAAGATGTCGGAAGTGACCGAGAAAGTGCTGACACGCTGCGGCATCACCGGAGCCGATCTCGGCTGCTTCATCCCACATCAGGCCAACAAACGCATCATTCTGTCCACGGCGGAACGTCTCGGTATGCCGCTCGAACGAGTCATCATCAACATCGATCGTTACGGCAATACCACTGCGGCGACCATTCCGCTCGCCATGCAGACAGCGCGTGAAGAAGGCAAGTTGAAAAAGAATGACCTGGTACTCGTCGCCAGCGTAGGCGCGGGGTTCACCACCGGAGCTTCCCTGCTTCGCTGGGAAATCTGACTTTGCTTCAGGACACACGCGCAGGCGTATGGATGTCAGTCCCGCCTGCGCGTTGTTCGTTACGGTATTTCCAGATTCCGAACACAACCGCCGCGATCAACAGACCGATAAAAACCCACAGAATGACATCCGACCATCCGGCTAAATATCGCGACCACCAGTGCAGGACATGCCTTCCATACGTCACACCCAACCATGCGATCAGGCTGTAGCGCACGGTACGCGCAATTCCGAACGACCAGAAAAACTGCTTCCGCGACACGCCCAGAGCACCTGCTGCGAGCAGAAATGGAAGCAGTGGAATCGGCGGCGGAAGAATCGCAGCGGTGCAGACACTGACTATCCCATTGCGCTTCACCCATTTGATAATTCTTGCGGAAAAGCGTTTCGGAACATAGCGTTCGAGCATGGCCTCGCCGCCCTTTTTCCCGGCGCTCCATGTGAGATAGCCGCCTAACACGCTCCCGCTCACCGCAGCCACGACCAACATCCAGGGCGCATTATGCTGCGTAGCCAGCAATAGAACCAGCAGGTCCGTGCTGCCCGGTAGCGGCAGCGGGATGACCGATGCATCGATCACCGATACAACGAAGACGCCAAGTACCCCGAAATGAATGAGCCAGTGCGGCACGGGCAAAGCATGTTTATGCGGATGGTGCTGCGCCGCAGCTTTCTGAAGATAGCTCACGCACTCTTGGACGCGCCTTCACGATCACGAGTCGCGCGAACCGGTAGAATTTATAGAAAGCGCAGCCGGGGGACCACAGGCAGCGCGCCGCATTCCACCCCGTATCGATAAAAAAGCTCGAGCCCGTTGAGGCACGCTTCATCCAGAAGATAGTGAATGTTGCGCGTCAGATATGTGTGAATTGTCGCCGCCGGAACAGCGAGCCGCGCCGACCATTCGGCTACCAGATCGTCCGTATGCGCAAGGCCATTGTCTCTCGACTGCTGAAAGTCCCGCACCACGGCTTCTGCACTCGCGCCGGCCTTACGCAGTCCATCCAAACGCACTGCCCAGAAAGCTGAAACCCATGCCGAACCGGTCAGTGTGTGCCACTCGTGGCCAAGGTCGAGATAGAGCAGTTTCTCTCCCGTCCGCTGTTCGCGCGCATCGCGATCTTCGAGCGCCAGCAATGCCGGATCGCCAATCAGCAGCGCCGCGTCGGCGATCCTCAGCATTGCCTCCAGATTCGGCCCGTGTAAAACGAATTGCGCTCTTTCATTCCAATACTTGTGGAACAGGATGCGCGCGTACGTAGCCGAGGCTCGTGACGACGTATCGAGAGCAACTCTGCCTATCCCATGCACTCCATCCGGATGGCGGACAACCAACACAATCGATCGAATATCTCCCAGCGAAGCAATCGCACATCCGGGAACGATGGCCAGCGATGGCGCGAAGGCATACGTCGCTACCGGAACCAGTCCGATATCTGCTGCCCCGCCCACCAGTTCATCGGCGCAGGCTGCGGGAGTGGTTTGATGGATCGAGTAACGCTCAGCCAGACGGCTTTTACCGGGCTCATGCTCAAAATCCCACATCAATGGCGCAGGGTTGAGAAAATTGATGGCAGCAATACGAAGACGGCTCACCTATCAGTGTAACAACGCATCGGTAACTTGACTTTGCACCACGTCGCGTCTAGTCTCCGTGCAAATTCACAAAAAAGGAAAGTGGTTACAGCAGAAGATCGCTGAGGTGCGCGTATTGTCTACGAACGTCGACTCCCCCTTGCAACACTCCAACGCTGAAGCTATCGACCAGGACCGCCTTGCATGGCTCGCCCTGGCACTCACGCCCGGCCTTGGTCCGCGCCGCATTCTGCGCGCCGTACGCGAAGCCGGATCTGCAGAGGAGATATTGCGTCTTCCTCTTACCGGACTTGAGGCTCTCCAATTTCCCGCTCAGTCTGTGCAGTTCATTGCGGACGGCAAAGCCCTGGATGCGGCAAACGAAGAGTTGGAGTCTCTCGGCAAATCCGGCGCTTCATTTCTCACTTACAGCGATCCGGACTATCCCGAACGGTTGCGCGAAATCTTCGATGCTCCCGCGCTGCTGTGGATTCGCGGCGATGCTACGCTGCTGGCAAAACCCGCGATTGCAGTTGTGGGAACACGCCATCCTACTCCGTACGGATCGGGTATGGCCGAGATGCTGTCGCGTGATCTGGCAATGCGCGGCCTGGTGATTCTCAGCGGCATGGCGCGCGGTGTCGACACAGCCGCGCATAAAGGAGCGCTCGCCGCCAAGGGAAAAACCGTTGCTGTCTGGGGGACAGGCATCGACGTCATTTATCCCAAGGAAAACAAAACTCTCGCAGAACAGATCCTGGCGAGCGGTGGCACCATCGTTTCCGAAATGCCGATGGGGACTTTTCCTGCGCCGCAGAATTTTCCCAAACGCAACCGTATCCTCAGCGGAATGAGCATCGGCGTCCTTGTCGTGGAAGCCGCCGAACACAGCGGCACGCGCATCACCGCCCGCTGCGCGCTTGAACAGAATCGCGATGTCTTCGCCGTTCCCGGCAACGTCACCACGAAAAACGCCTGGGGCCCTAACACGTTGATTAAGCAGGGCGCCAAGCTCACCGCCACATGGGAAGACGTGTGGGAAGACCTGCCTTCGCAAATCCGCGTTGAGCTTGAATCGGAATGGGAGCTTGCATCGAAAGGGCACCCTGCTGCATCGTTATTTGAGGAAGCTTCCCTGCCACCTACCGAGACTCGGGTCATAAGCGTGCTTCGACACGACGAAGCATTGCAACTTGACGAGATCATGGAAAAGCTGGAGCCTGAGCTAAGTTCATCGGAAGTGTTTACCGCACTCTTTGAACTGGAGCTTGCAGGGCGCATCAAGCAACTACCGGGCAAGAACTACGTTAAAAGTTTTTGACATTCCCGAAAGCGTTGATGTCATGTATCGATTCGCGGAAATCTGCGTCTGTAGATTTGTGCGCGCTGGATTCACAGCGGTAAGGCATGATAGCTTCCAGAAGAATTCGGTGTAGTGGCAAGTTGGGCGAACGACGCCCGTGAATTGAAGGAAAAAAATGAGCAAAGCGCTTGTGATCGTCGAATCCCCCGCGAAAGCAAAGACGATCAGCAAATATCTGGGCAAGGACTATACCGTCGAAGCATCGGTCGGACATATTAAGGACCTGCCCAAAAATAAAATTGGTGTCGATCTTGAAGACGGAACCTTCGAGCCGGAGCTGATCGTCATCCCCGGCAAGGAGAAGGTCGTCGACCGCCTCAAGAAGCTCGCCGCAAAATCCGATCAGGTCTATCTCGCGCCTGACCCTGACCGCGAAGGCGAAGCTATCGCCGCGCACCTTGCCGATGAGCTGGGCAAAGTCGTCAAGAAGAGCGCGATCCATCGCGTCACATTCAACGAGATCACGCCGAAAGCCGTGCGTGATGCTTTTCAGCATGCGCGCAATGTCGACTCGCATCTGGTAGACGCGCAGACGACGCGACGCGTGCTGGATCGTATCGTCGGATACCAGGTTTCGCCGCTGCTGTGGGATAAAGTTCGCCGCGGCCTCTCTGCGGGACGTGTGCAGACCGTCGCGGTGCGCCTCATCGTCGAGCGTGAGCGCGAAATAAAGGCTTTCAATCCAGTCGAATACTGGACCATCGACGCCGTGCTCGAAGCGCAGAAGTCGACTGCATTTACGGCGCGCTTTGTCGGCATTGACGGACAGCGTGCGCGTGTCGATACGGTGGATGCCCCGTCGCTGCCTGACCAGAAGATTACGGACGAAATCGTCGCCCAGCTCAAAAAGGCTGCGTGGGCTGTCCGCAACGTCGATCGCAAGGAACGCAAGCGCAACTCGGCTGCGTCGTTCACCACCAGCAAGCTGCAGCAGGATGCTTCGCGCCAGCTGGGCTTCAACGTCAAGCGCACCATGGGTGTGGCGCAACGTCTTTACGAAGGCATCGAGATTCCCAGCGAAGGCACCGTCGGTCTTATCACCTACATGCGTACTGACTCGACCCGCGTCTCTCCCGATGCGATTGCGAATGTGCGGCAGTGGATCAAGTCGAAACTGGGTGCTGCCTATCTGCCTGCCGCGCCGAATGCTTACAAGTCCAAGAAGGATGCTCAGGATGCGCACGAAGCGATTCGTCCCACCAATGTCGATCTTCATCCGGATGAGATTCGTCGCCAGTTAAGCGACGAGCAGTACAAGCTCTACAAGCTCATCTGGCAGCGCTTTGTCGCCTCGCAGATGACGCCCGCGGTCTTCGACCAGACGACCGTTGATATCGTCGCCAAGGCGGATCGCAACTACGACTTCCGCGTCACCGGATCGGTGATGAAGTTCGACGGCTTCCTTAAGGTCTACGAGGAGTCGAAGGACAAGAAGGACGAAGACGATGAGGCACTGGCCAACAAGCTGCCTGCGCTCGATGAGGGCCAGTCGCTCAAGCTCAACGAGTTGAAGCCGGAGCAGCATTACACGGAGCCGCCTCCGCGCTACAACGAGGCGTCGCTGGTCAAGGAGCTGGAAGAGCAAGGCATCGGCCGGCCTTCGACGTATGCGTCCATCATTAATACGATTCAGGACCGCGAGTATGTGCAGAAGATCGGCGGCCGCTCGGGTCGTTTTGTGCCGACCGAAATCGGCACCGTCGTCACCGAACTGCTGGTGAAGAACTTCCCTTACATCTTCGATACCAAGTACACCGCGAAGCTTGAAACCGAGCTGGATGACATCGAAGACGGCCGGGAGAAGTGGACCGATCTGCTCACCGGCTTTTATGGCCACTTTGCCACGGAGCTTGTCGACGCGAGCAAGCACATGGAAGACATCAAGCGGATGGAGAAGCCGACGGATGAGAAGTGTCCGCTCTGCGGCTCGCCGCTGGTGCTGAAATGGGGCAAGTTCGGCTCCTTCTTTGCGTGCAGTTCCTACGACAAGAAGAAGAAGGACAGCTGCACCTACACACGCGAGAATTTCGAGGCAAAGCCGAACCTCCAGACCGAAGGACAGGAAGCCGAAAAAGAAGAAGAGTACTGCGAGAACTGCGGCCGCGTGATGGTGCTGCGCAACGGGCCGTGGGGGCCGTACATGGCCTGCCCCGGATACAACGAAGACCCGCCCTGCAAGACGGTGCGCCGCCTGAACCAGAAGCAGCAGCAGAAGCCGCCGGAGCCCATCGACGAGCCATGCCCGAAGTGCGGCAGCCCGCTGGTCAAGCGGCAGGGGCAGTATGGTGAGTTCATCTCCTGCTCGGCTTACCCGAAGTGCAAGTACATCAAGCAGAACACGATCGGCGTGCTCTGCCCGAAGTGCAAGGACGGCCAGATCGTCGAGAAGAAGGCGCGGCGCGGCAATATCTTCTATGGCTGCGAGAACTACCCGAAGTGCGACTTCACGGCAAATTACAAGCCGGTCGATCAGAAGTGCCCGGAATGCGATTCGCCCTACCTGATGGAAAAGACGCTCAAATCCGGCGTTTATCTCGTCTGCCCGAACAACAAAAAGCCTGCGGCGACGGACGAGGAAGAG
>JAATFH010000452.1 GCA_015655315.1 Terriglobales bacterium | reverse complement strand
CGAGAAAACCTTCCATATCCGGAGAGTCGAAGGAGTACCAGCCCAAAGTCCATCGATCTGGATCAAGGACATTCACATGACTCTGCAGTTTGGCGACGTGAATGGAATGTGGCTTCCGGTTTCTCTTGACGCCATAGCAACGATACGCTTCTCCGGGCGCTATACTCTTGCGGGAACCTACGCCGGGCCTCTGGGTTCGACAACGCTGTCAGCCCCAGCCCAGGTAGTGCGAACCTGCAGGGTAGACGGATCGTCATGAGGCTGAACTTCTGAAACGGTTTTTCGTCTGGCATCGGGGCACCTACTTCGCTTTCCGCTCGAAGTCGAGCTTGTGCTTACCGATCTCGAGATACCACTGGTCAACCACTGTAGGCAGGATGTAGGTGCCATCCTTTAATTGGAAGGTGATGAGGTCGGGATTACCATCCCTCAGCTCGTAGACGGAGAACTTCTCTGCAGCCGAGGACTTGATGTAGGTGAACTTGTCGTCGTGGTAGATCGCCGGAATTGGATCCCACCAGGGCCAACCTTCCTGAACTGATGTTCCAGGAAAGACGGGCCGTCGAGTGCGCCCGTTTACTTGCTACGGAGTGCGATTCCGCGAGGCCTGCGGGCAGGCTATATGGAGAGGGGCTGTTGCCGGCTCTTCTAAGTTCATGCTTTCAACGAAGGTCCAACAAGAATGCTTCCGAGGCTATCGGCTGCGTATCTCCGACTCGTCTCTGATTTTATGCAGGCACACCTCGCTGCTTCAGTCTCACTCCCTGAGCTTACCGAATGCGTCGGCAACATCGCTTCTCAATTGCGCAAGATCGGCAGCCAGAAGTTGGCGATCTCGTTCGTCTGGTACCTGTTCAGCCAAAGATTCGGCCCTGTCGAGATAAGCTGTCGAGTTTGCCGCGTCGTTCATTAGACCAGCTGCTCGTGCCAAGGCCTCGTAGGCGTAGCCCAGATGAAATGGTTCGAGATCCGTACTGTAGCCGAGGCACGTCCGCGCATGGCGAATCGCTTCCTGCGCGTTCCCAATCAACGCTTGAACTCGAGAGGCCTGCCAGTAGCCGACAGCGAGATTTTTGTCGGTGCAGTCCGGCCGACTGATCCAATGGAAGATCGAGGCATGGCTAAGAGCCTCCATCAATCGGTCCTCTGCCTCGGTGCGCTCGGGTTTTTCGACCAGTTCCCAGGCACGATTGAAGCACCACGCCGAGAAATGCTTGTGAGCCACCGTGAGATCAAAATCGTCTTCGCCGGCCATGATCACCCCTACGAGAGTTTATCAATAACGATCGGTCGTCATATTGGCCGTGATCGGCTTGCTAGACGAGTGCCTCGGCGATGACGTGCTCTTTCAAAGCGTAAGGTGCACTGAACGGCTTAGCGGTCTATGATGTCGGATCCCTGGCCGGACCTCTTTTACGAGCTCACGGAACTGATATCCGGCCTAGCGCTTTCACTCACAAGTCGGCCCGAGCAGGTTCGCCTACCGCGCGCAGATCGTCCGCCATGTCGCGGACCGCAGTCACACCGCCGTAGAAATCCCGCCGCATGATCGCTTCCGCCTGTCGCCAGTTTGATGGAGTGGCGAAGTGCACGTGAGCGTCGATGAACCCGGGCATAAGAAAACGTCCGGTAACTGCAACAACCTTTGCCCCGTGAAGCAAGCTCTGATCGGCCTCAGTGTCCGGAAACACTCTCTCGATGCGCTCCCCAATGACCAGGACGTCCATACTCTTTTGCTCCGGACTTCCTGTGCCGTCGATCAGTGTCGCATCGCGGAAGAGAACCATACCCTTCTGCGGCGGCGCAAATGGTTTTAGGTATTCCGATCGTACGATGGAGGGATATGTGCCGGCGAGGATTAGAACAACGATGAGCATCTGGCGCGCGTAGCATCTCGACGCGCTCGCAGCGCATTCCGATTGTTTCAAAGCTAACGGTGACAACCCTTGGATCGCCAATTTCAAGAACTCGATAGCTCATGTCAATATAAGGTTGCTGTTGCTATGGACGGGCAACACATCGAGAATCAGAGTGTCTTGAACGAACCGCCATATACCGTCCTCCATTGCTGACTCCAGCATGCACTCATTGACACAGTTCTAGCGATTGAGTCAGCGCTGCAATCGCATTCGTTTGCTCGTTACGTTATGGGATAGTCAAGTTAGCACTGAAAATTCATATGGACTATTCTTGTTGAGCAATCGATTGATTCTGTTGTTTTCCGAGCCTGCATAGATCTAACATGATCACCTGGAGGAGTGCGTTGAATCATCCATCCAAGAACAGCGATTCTCTGCGCGAGTTGTGGGAGAAATTGCGCCAGGATTCTCGTGACAGCTTTCGGCTGCTGCAGAATTTTCGAGATAACCCGATCTGTTCCATCATGCACGATGAAGCCAACCGCTGCATTGTTGTCGTCTGGAAACAGTACGCAACCCAGATCCAGTTCCGCTATATCCATGAGAAGCTACTCTCGCTCATCTGCGAACACCGTGTCTTCAAAGTTCTGGGTGATGATACAGCTCTCCCTGCCATCCCTTCCGAGGACCGATTCTGGATTATCGAGGAGTGGTTTCCGCGGGCTGTGAAGTGCGGGCTGCGTTTTGCGGCCAGTAAACAGCCCGACGCATACTTCGGCAGGCTCGCTGTCAGCCACATACAGTCGGCGGCTCCGGCGGGGCTTGAGTGCCGGTGCTTCGAGAGGCTGGAAGAAGCGAAGGAATGGCTTCAGACCGTAGCGGCCTCGTAGAAGACCCGCCGCAGATTTCCGCCTAGTCGGACAAGTGTTTATTTCTTGTTAATTTGCCATTCATGTCGATGATTGCATTGGCGACTGTGTGCCAATTGACACATAGACAAACGGTCATGAATTGCCTGCCTTGGCAGTCGAGCAGTGGGCGCTGATGGTCAACGGCAAGCTGGACCGCAAGGCGCTGCCCGTACCGAGGCCGGACGCCAATGGATCAAAACCAACCCTGGTGAAGGCTGGTTTACCTACTTCCGCATCTATGGCCCGGAACATTCCGCCTTCGACGGTTCATGGAAACCCGGCGACTTCGAGGAAGTAAAGTAGGCATTAGTCGCGTAGCCAGTTGCCAAGAGGAGTTAATGAGATGGTCCGCCGCTTGATTCACCTGGTTAGCAGGTGGATGGTGGTGGTAGTTCCTGTGAAGGAGGATCATCGACATGCAGATACATTCAGTTGGCATCGACCTTGGCAAGACAACCTTTCACCTTGTAGCGCTGGGCGCAGCTGGCAACGTGCTTGTGCGGAAGAAGTTCACGCAGAAGCAACTGCTGGCCTACACGGCGAACATGCAGACCTCTCTGATCGGGATGGAGGCGTGCTCCGGAGCGCATTTTCTCGGTCGGGCGCTGCATAAGCAAGGACACGATATACGGCTGATTCCAGCCCAGTTTGTGAAGCCCTTCGTGAAGTCGAACAAGAACGACTTCATCGATGCGGAGGCGATCGCCGAGGCCGTAGAACGCAAGAACATGCGCTTTGTCCCGATCAAGACAGACGATCAACTAGATTTGCAAGCGATCCATCGAGTGCGCGACCGGCTCATTGCGCGACGTACGGCAGTGATCAACCAGCTGAGAGCGTTTCTGCTTGAACGTGGCCTAGTATTTGCACGGACGCCAGCCAAGCTCAAGGCCGCCATGGCGGACATCCTTGAGAACGCCGAGTCCAACCTAACGTCGCGGATGCGTAACCTGATAAGCGGGTTGTGGAGCGAGTGGAAGCTTGTTGAGCAGCAGATCGAAGAGCTGAACGATGAACTGGAGCGGATCTCTGCCGCGGATGCGGGCTGCACGCGCATTCGCAAGATACCAGGCATAGGCCCCGTCGTGGCCACGGCCATCGTCGCTGCCATCGGCAACGGTGCGGCGTTCCGCAAGGGACGAGAGTTCGCAGCATGGCTCGGCGTCGTGCCACGCCAGTACTCGACCGGCGGTAAGGCAAAGCTGTTTGGCATCAGTAAGCGGGGTCAGGAGTACCTGCGCAGGATCCTGATTCACGGCGCGCGAGCAGCGGTACTGCATATCAAGCGCGACAGAGCACCGATTGGTGCCTGGCTCGATGCACTCGACGCCAGAGCACACAAGAACGTCGTCGTTGTCGCCATGGCCAATAAGCTGGCCCGTATCGCTTGGGCTGTGCTCTCCAGTGGTAACGAGTACAGACCCGTTGCAACGTAGTGGTCTGGAAAAGGCGCCTTCGGCTTGGAAGCGCTCCCACTTTCCCGCACCACTACGACGACTAGCATTTCTCTACCGAAGTCTGCACAGGGGTTGTAAGGACGAAAGAACAGTCACAACGGCGTGTCTGCAGCCTGATGTTACGAATGGTCTTCAGGGACCGACGAGTTTTAAAGGACAGACACGCGCGCATCTCATCCTGGCCAGGAGAGACGATCTCCACCTAAAGGCCGAATACATTTGCGCAGACTTGTCTTCTCGACCAACTTTTTTCCTTGCAGTCGCGCGGCGGACCATACATTCGTAACAGTCTCCATACCTTTCCGCAGCGAGAAGGATACAAAGTGGGAAGGTGCCTTCCGAATTGGCGGCTATCTTGCGCTCTGGGACTTACAGGGACGGCTACTTCCGTTATCCAGGGAGGCCCCCTACTGATAAAAAGCGCCTTCCATCCTGAGGAAGGTGGGAACTCCCCATCCATGACACATATTTTGATGTCTCCGATTGCTTCCCGATAGCAGGAGCGAACACGCCGGCGACACCGCAAGGTCAATGTCTGTTTTGTCCGTATCCGGGAGTGATGCGGTTCTTCTTGAGAACCGTTGCACCCGTTAAATTTCTTTGTGTCGCGAGTTCAGTGAGCTGGAGCAAATATCGAAGGTCCTAACATTTCCATGCCGTATTTCGCTAAGAGCCGGCCCATCGCGGCAGAAGTAACCTTGTCCGTCTCAGCTTTCGCTAACTCATCAAGAAAATTTTCAAAACCACCGGGCTGACACATGAGAATCATCCTGGCATCGCTGGTAGCCGTGTTGGCCCACACATGAGGAATATCGCGTGGCGCCCAAATTGTCGCCCCAGCACGCAACGTATACTTTGCGCCTCCGACCTCAAAGAGGAATTCGCCCGTGAGCACGTAGTACCATTCGTCTTCGCGACGATGAACGTGTCTGGGCGGCCCCATTCGCGGCGCGGTAACCAACTCAAAGATCGAATAAGCCCCACCTGTGTCCTCGGCCGTAAGCTTGCAGGCTGAATCCGATTTCGATGCCTCCACGGTATAGGCAAAGCGGTTCTCACCGGGACGGGTTACAACGACCCGACGCGAAGGTATGGCCTGTGCGGGCAAAAGCGATGTAATTGAAGCGAGGCCAAACGCCTGAATTGCTTTTCGACGGGTGATAGTACGCATTGAGCACCACCTTTCGAATGGATGATGATCGAAGGCGAAGAGCCACGCCTAGGAAAAATTCGACATGAACAATATTTCGTCTTAACGACGTACAATTGGGTCCACCGGCGTGCGGTCACTCCACTTCAGCTGAAGAGAGCGAGAGATCCATGGTACGAACGATTCAGGTGGCAAACCCGCGATGGGAATTGACGCAGTTTGTACGTTCTTATGCAGAACGGAAGATGACATGCGTCGGCGCCGACTTCGCGCAAACCGCCATCGCATCTCTCGAGAACATCCTGTCCTTCAATTTCCGGGAGCCGGAAGTCATCGACTATTCTAACGGCCAGAGTAAGGTTGTATCTCTAATCCAAGTCATCGGCCTGCAGACGCAGTCGATTTTCCGTGCCCGATTCAACGGCTTTGTCCACGCGTTCGGCATTTTCTTTAGACCCCCGGCTTTATGCCAACTGTTTAAAGTTCCGCTGAAAACCCTGACAAATGCGGACGGGGCTGGCGTGGATTTGCTCGGACGAAGGATCGAAGATTTGTGGACAATGCTGGCTGAGAGTAAATCATTTTCCGACCGTGTCCGAGTGGCCGAGGGTTATCTGCTGCCTCTTGCTGCCCGAGCACTCAGTCCTACGCCGATTATGCTATCTGCGCAGCATTTGCTTCATTGCCGCGGCGCGATCCGAATCGAAGCGCTAGCACGGCACACGTCCTTGAGCATGCGTCAATACGAACGTCGCTTCAGTGAAGAGATTGGGGTGAGTCCAAAGGTCTTCGGTCGCATCACTCGCTTTGAGCGGGCCCTCGACGCAAAGCGCGCGTCACCGAACCGTTCGTGGCTGAGCATCGCCCATGAATTGAATTATTTCGACCAGGCTCACATGATCCAGGATTTTCGAAGCCTTGGCGGCGATGCCCCCCATCGCTTAGTCCGGCGCAGTGGGGATCTTCAGCCGTGGTCCTTGACTACAGCCAGAGCGCGGCAGCTCGACTTGTCATTTCTGTAAGAACCCATCCAGTTCGGTGCTTATGGACTTTCGCCTTATTTTCACCCAACCTGTCGGCATGTCATTTCAAGGCCCAGACGGTCATCTCTGCGACTACACGATCACCTGCAAGCGCTGAGGACATAACATAGCGGCTCCGGTCCAAACGATGCCGGATAGTTGGATTATCCACACCTGCCCGCTTTGTGGCGAACGACGCCGCTATCTGCCTGCTGAGATTTTTCGTGGGCGACTGCCTGGCGATTTCGTGAAACACACCAGAGGTCGTTATGTTTGATCCGTATGCGAACATGCCGCGTATCAACCGAGGAATGGTTTACCTCGGAGCGTGCCTGATTGCAGGAATCCGCCTGGCGCGCAAGAAGCAGATGAACCACAGAGTGATTCCGAGTCAGGCTATCGATGAGAGCATAGATCTGGCCTATGAGATGTTCACGCGCGTCTTCAGCCGGAGTGCGAAAAAAGCATATCAGCAGGACTCGCGGGAACTGAGCATAATGCACCTCAAGTCGCATAGGTTTTTACTTATCGTTGGTGTGATCCTCTGACAGTCCTTCGGCAAATATTTCGACCCACGCCACAATCACCGTCAGAACGCAACCTATCCCTCCGATGAAGAACATCACCTCAAGAATGCGGAACCCTATCGGGATGAGTTTGTCAGTCATTCGTCAAATCTCGTTGCACTTCTCGCAAGTGGCCCTACGGTTCAACAATTCGTCCAGTGCGGAGTCAACGGCAGCACGCAAAACATCGCCGGACCAGTCGTGAGCCTTCTCTACGACAGTGTGGGCAGTCCTAAGAAAGTTCAAAGCAAGGAGGGTACCTGTCTCGCAGAACAGGTAATCCTCTGGTAGGAGACGTGGGGGGACCTCCGGTAGATCCGGTAGTTCGTCCATGGAAGTTTGGTGCTTACAGTACAGTAACAGTTGCATATAGGGAAAACTTGAGGATCATTATTCTCGAATGGAACCATGCCGGTGCTGATATCTACGGCGCACCGAGCCATGCGACCCACGCCCGAGCCAATCTTCTATCTAAACGTCCTCTAGAACGCGATGCGGCATCCAAGAATCATAGCGTTGGAGGGATCTTTATGGATGACGATAAAATCATCAAGTTAAAGAAACAACTCTCAGATATAGAAAGCGAGCTCTACCAACGATTTCGCATTGCGAGCGGCCACTTCGTATCAGAAGGAGACCACATGTTGGTT
>JAATFH010000499.1 GCA_015655315.1 Terriglobales bacterium | reverse complement strand
GAGCCGGCGGCGAAGGATCTGTTTTTTTGTCCAGCGAAAATACGGGGTGGGGCCGGGAAAAAGCAGATCCTTCGACGGCGCACGGCGCAAAAAACGCGCCATACGCCGCTCAGGATGATAACCAGGTCTTCTATATGTCGATACAGCCTAGCGCCTGGCTACCGCGATATTCCGCTCGCCGGCCATTCGTAGATAACCACGCCCAGGTTGTTCAATATCTGCATCGTCGCTTCCACGTTCCGCCGGACCTGCAGCCGGTTCGCGCGCGTTTCCGCCGGGTCTTCCTCGACGGCGATCACGCGGCCATAAGGCCAGTCCGCTGGAGGAAGCGCACTGAGCGCGTCCGGAAGGTCCGCGAGCCGAAGCTCCAGGTCCTGCTGGCGCGCTTTGGCAGGCTTCAGCAGGGTGCTGGGAAGAGCAGCGCTGTGGGTCTGATCCGGCGAGATGACGCGCAGCGTCACATTCGCTCCGCTGACAATCAGGAAAGGATTGTTCCAGCTCTCCTGTGTGTGGATGGCCATGTAGCGGCTCTTCGCAGGCGGAGGAATCTGCTCGAGCTCCGTGCGCGCCGCATCGATCTTCTTCGCCGATGCCTGCGCCTGCTCTTTGGCCTGTGCTGCCGCATTCGGCTCGCCTGTTTGCGAGGGAGTAGAGCTTTTGCAGCCCAAAAAGGCCGTTGAAAGTGTGAGAACCGAGCCGACAACGGCGATAGAGAAATTCTTTCCGCGCTTCATGCGATCCGTGAACATCAATTCCTAGGGCAGAATATCAAGTTCATTCCTTCGCAGAGGAAAAGATTTCCTGTTTTCGCCGTCCGGGGAATCGACTCTCTAATGGGCAGAACTAATCCACCGGTCTCGACTTCCCGGACGATCGCCCGATCCGGGTTAGTAGCTTGTAAGTACGATAATTGAGACGACTTATCTTTGCGTCTCCGCGTTACTTAAGATTGCTGTATCCGCTCAACGGAAACGTTTTCTTCAGACCCTTTCCGGCCCTCCCAATCTTTCTTTCAAAAACTCCACTTGACAACCCAAATTCTGCGGGTGCTTAATGTCGGTCGGATTTAGTAAAACCATTTACTTCCCCCGAAATGAAGTAACGCGCCAGTCCGAAGAGAGAAGTGTTCATAAACGCGAAATATTCGGGGGCAGTAAGAAAAGTACTTGTAAAAGGGGGCATCGTATGAAGTATTGGGAAAGAATATTAAGCATTCTTGTGTTTGCCCTGTGTGCCGTTGTGGCAGCAGGAGCGCAGGAAAATGCAGAGATAACAGGAATCGTAACTGACGCTTCAGGAGCGGCAGTCCCAAATGTAACCATAACAGTGACACACGTCTCGACCGGCACGACGCGCACCACCCAATCCGGCGGATCCGGGCTGTATGATTTTCCCGGATTGCAGGTCGGCGCATACGACCTGAAAGCCATTGGAGCCGGTTTCAAAACCTACTCCAAGCCCGGGCTCTTTCTCAACGTAGCCCAGACGCTGCGTACCGACGTGCGTCTGGAGATCGGCGCGGAAAGCCAGACGGTCACGGTGCAGGCCAATGCTCTGCAGGTGCAATCGGAGACAAACGAAGTCAGCACTCTGATCACCGGTCAGCAGATGACGCAGCTCTCCACCAACGGCCGCAACGTAATCTCCCTGACCACGCTTGGTACAGGTGTTTCGAACACCATGCCTTCTTTCAACGGAGTCACAGCGCAGGGCAGCAACTTTAATCTGAGCTTCAACGGCATGCGCCCCGATCACAACAACTGGCTGATTGACGGTGGCGAAGTCTATGACCGCGGCAGCGGCGGAAAGCTGGGCGTCATGCCCTCTCCCGATGTACTCGCCGAATTCCAGACGCTCGGCAGCAACTACAGTCCCGATTACGGAATCGCCTCGGGTGGAACGGTGACGATGGCTCTCAAGTCGGGAACGCGCGACTTCCATGGTGGGGTATGGGAGTTCAACCGCAATGATATTTTCGACGCGAATAACTACTTTTCCAAGCAGGCGAACCAGCCTATCCCGGAACTCCGCCTGAATATCTTCGGCGGAGCCATCGGCGGCCCGGTGGTTATTCCTCACCTCTACAACACCGACCGCAGGAAGACCTTCTTCTTCTGGAATGAAGAGTGGCGCAAGTTTATTTCCGGAGCCAATCCTAACTTCGTCAATACAGTTCCCGCTGCGAACTTCCCCACCGCCGGACAGGATTTGCAGTACGTCAACTATACGAAGAAAGATTCGGATGGTCAGGTCGTCGCAGTGAATCCGCTGGTGCCGGCAACGAGTGATCCAGCCAAGCTTGCGCAATATGCTGCTCTGGGGCTTACGCCGGGACAACCGTTCCCATTCACCTGCAGCAGCCCTACTTCCTGTGTCTCAACGATCCCTAACCAACTCTTTGATCCCAATGCTGTCCTGTTCATGGGAACCGGCGCTATTCCTCACCCCAACGTTGCCGGCGACCAGTTCACTGCCTCTCCCAAGCAGCCGACAGATGTCCGGGAAGACGTAGTGCGCATTGATCACGACATCACCGACAAAATGCATCTCGTGGGCCACTGGATTCACGACCAGATGTCGCAGACGATTTACCCAGTCATGTGGAGCGGCGACAGTTACACGACCGTCGGCAATGTATTCAAGAACCCGTCATGGGGTACTGTCATCAAGCTGAGCCAGGTGATCTCGCCAACTCTGCTCAATGAAACTGCGCTCAACGTAAATGGAAACACGATCGATATCACGCCTGCGGGTATCTTTGCGCAGCCTGAAGGCTGGAGTGCAACCGGCATCTTTACCGGCAACAATGCCCAGAATCGTCTTCCTCAGATTCAATTCTCCGGCGTCGGTCCCGGCACAACCTACACCACGAACTACTGGCCGTGGCATAACTCTTTCCTGAATTACCAGATTCGCGATGATCTGTCGTGGACCAAAGGGAAGCACTCTCTGAAGTTTGGCTTCGGCTACATGAGAATGGATAAAAATCAGCAGGTACAGGCCGATACGCAGGGCGACTACTCGTTCAACAGCTCATCCTACTCGCAGGACTCGTATGTGAACTTCCTGCTGGGATTCGCCAGCAGTTACACGCAGTTACAGCAGCAATGGATAGCTCACTGGCTCAACAACACCTATTCGGGATACGCGCTGGATAACTGGCACATACTCCCGCAACTTACACTCAATCTCGGCGTGCGTTACGATGCTCTTCCGCATGTCTATGAAAAGAACAATCGGACTTCGAACTTTATCCCTTCCGAATTCAGCACGGCTGACGCCCAGATCCCCGGGTCCGATGGAAGTCTGGACCCGAATGGACCAGGTTTCAGTCAACCCGCTGGCGCAACCGTCCCGTTCTATCTGAATGGCGTGCAACTGGCAGGGGTGAACGGATTCCCCAGAGGACTGGTGCATAATTCGTATGGAACAATCCAGCCTCGTATCGGTTTTGCCTATGACTTTTTTGGAAACGGTAAAAGTGTCATCAGGGCGGGCTTTGGAATGTTCTTCGAACGCGTCCAGGGCAACGATATCTATGGCACCGATACAAACCCGCCATGGGCATACCAGCCGTCCGTGAGCGCTGTTTATTTCTCGAATCCAAAGACCAACAACCAGACGGGAGCCACCGCGACAGCGCCTACTTCACCGGGCAACTTCAGCGCTCTGGATCTGAACTACAACAATCCGGCTACGGCGCAGTTCAGCCTTGGCGTGCAGCAGCAACTGGCGCCTTCAACGGTTTTCTCGATTCAGTATGTCGGCACCACGTCATGGCATCAGAACATCGAACGTGCGATCAATACCCTCCCGCTGACGGATTCCTCGGGCTTCGGCAATCGTGAAGCGGTAGCCGGTGGAGCAAATGCCAATCTGTATCGGCAATATCCCGGATGGGCAAACATCACGCAGGTAGGGAACCTGACCAACAGCAATTACAACTCATTGCAGGCTGCCTTGCGCATGGAGAACAAGCACGGTCTCACCGTCCAGTTGGCCTACACCTGGTCGCACGAGATCGATATCCAGAGCGGCGATCTCACTTCTTCAACGCTCTCTGGCTCCGGCGGACAGGTTTCCGACCCGTTCAACTTCAACTACGACAGAGGTTCCGGAAACTTCGACCGCCGGCACATCTTCAACGCAAACTACATCTATGAACTCCCCTTCTTCCTGCACTCAAGCAATGGCTGGCAGCGGACACTGCTGGGTGGCTGGCAGTTTTCGGGCATCACGGTGGCTGAGAGCGGAGTTCCCACCAACGTCAACTATGGAACGGACGTTCTTGGATTGGGAGGCGGCACGACCAACCGGCCCAATCTCAGCGGCCGTATCAGCTATCCCAAGACGCAGTCTTCATGGTTCAATACTGCGGCTTT
>JAATFH010000556.1 GCA_015655315.1 Terriglobales bacterium | reverse complement strand
CAGGGCAAGGGCATCGTGAATTCGATTTCGCTGAAAGAAGGCGAAGACAAGTTCCGCCAGAACGCTGCCACAGTGCTCAAATACGGCGCGGCTGTAGTGGTCATGGCCTTCGACGAACGCGGTCAGGCCGCGACGTACGAGGAAAAAATCCGCATCTGCGAGCGCGCCTACCGGATCCTGGTCGACGAGGTCGGGTTTCCGCCCGAAGACATCATCTTCGACCCGAATATCCTCACCGTGGCCACCGGCATGGAGGAGCACAACAACTACGCGGTTGACTTCATCAACGCAACGCGCTGGATCAAGGAGAATCTGCCGCACGCAAAGGTCAGCGGCGGCGTCTCGAATATCTCGTTCAGCTTCCGCGGCAATAACAAGGTTCGCGAGGCCATGCACTCCGCTTTTCTTTATCACGCCATCGCGGCAGGCATGGATATGGGCATCGTGAATGCCGGAATGCTCGAGGTATACGAAGAGATTGATCTCGAGTTGAAGGTGCTCGTCGAAGACGTGCTTTTGAACCGCCGTCCCGATGCTACCGAACGACTGGTCGACTTCGGTGAGAAGCTGAAAGCCGAGAGCGCCGGAACTGTGATCAGTGAGAAAAAGGCCGAAGAATGGCGCCATGGAACGGTTGAGGAACGGCTCTCTCACGCACTGGTCAAAGGGATCGACACCTATATCGATATCGACACGGAAGAAGCCCGGGCCAAGCTGGGCCGCCCTCTCCTGGTCATCGAAGGTCCGCTGATGGCGGGCATGAGCGTGGTGGGTGACCTCTTCGGCGCCGGCAAAATGTTTCTGCCCCAGGTCGTCAAGTCTGCCCGCGTGATGAAGAAGGCAGTAGCCTACCTCACGCCGTTCATGGAAGCCGAAAAAGCGGCCATGGCTGCGGCGGGCGAAGTGGTCAGGACACAGGGAAAGATCGTGCTCGCGACGGTCAAGGGTGACGTTCACGACATCGGAAAGAACATCGTCGGCGTCGTCCTCGCCTGCAATAACTACGAGGTCATCGACATGGGGGTGATGGTCCCCTGCGAAAAAATTCTCGAGCGCGCCAAGCTGGAAAAGGCGGATCTGATCGGCCTCAGCGGGCTCATCACGCCGTCACTCGACGAGATGGTGCACGTGGCCCGCGAGATGGAGCGGCAAGGTTTCAAGCTTCCCTTGCTCATCGGCGGAGCAACCACGAGCCGGGCGCACACCGCCATCAAGATTGCGCCACACTATACCGAACCCGTCGTCCACGTGCTGGACGCCAGCCGCGCAGTACCGGTGACCACCAGTCTTCTGAGTGAAGAAGGCAAACCGGCATTCGTGACGCAGCATCGCTCCGACTACGAGGCGGTTCGCAAGTCTCACTCTGCGCCGCGCCAGAAAGTCGTATCCCTTGAGACGGCTCGCATGCGGCGAACTCCGATTGAGTGGCGCGTGGAGGACATACCCGCACCCGCCTTTACAGGGGTGCGCGTGCTCGAGAACTTTCCTCTGGCCACGCTGCGCGAATTCATTGATTGGACGCCATTCTTCCACACGTGGGAACTGAAAGGCGTTTACCCACGCATCCTTGATGACGAGAGGCAAGGGGCGCAGGCACGCCAGATCTTCACCGAAGCCAATGCCCTTCTCGATCTCATCATTGAAAAGAATCTGATCAGCGCACGGGCGGTCTACGGGTTCTTTCCCGCCAATGCCGTGGGCGACGATGTCGAGCTGTACACGGACAACCTACGCGAAAAGGTATCGGAACAATTCCACTTCCTTCGCCAGCAATCAAATAAAGAAGGCAGCGAGCCATGCCGGTCGCTCGCCGACTTCATCGCGCCAAAGGAAACAGGACTGCCCGATCACATCGGAGCCTTCGCCGTAACCAGCGGGATCGGCTTGCAGGCGCTATCCGACCGATTCAGAGCCGAGCACGACGACTACAACGCAATCATGGCAGAGGCCATCGCCGATCGCCTGGCTGAAGCTTTTGCCGAATGCCTGCACAAGCAGGTGCGGGATGAATGGGGTTACGGTCGCGCAGAAGGCCTAAGCAACGCGGAGCTTATCCAGGAGAAGTATCGAGGAATCAGACCCGCCCCCGGCTACCCCGCTTCCCCGGATCATACGGAAAAGGGGACAATCTGGCGCCTGCTCGATGTGCAGGCAAATACCGGCATGTTGCTCACTGAGTCCTTCGCGATGTGGCCAGGCTCGAGCGTGAGCGGGCTCTACTTCGCTCACCCGGAATCTCGCTATTTCAGCCTGGGAAAGATCGACCGCGATCAGGTCGCCGACTATCACCAGCGCAAGGCGATGAGCGTGGCAGAGGTCGAGCGCTGGCTCGGTCCTTACCTCAATTACGATCCGAAATGAAAACCATCGGTTCTATCCAAAGATGAGAGAAGGGCCTGTCCTCAAAGCTCTTCTCCGGCGCACTTCGCTGACCTTCTTATCAGCTCCATCCCTCCCACGGACGGAGTTCATGCTCATGCTGGTTCATATCCACGCGCTTGCCACGGAAGCAAACACCCTCTAGCTCCAGTCGGCTGCGCTGCTCCACGGCGGCGTCGAAGCGCAACTTAATCTCGCCGCCAGCCCCCACGACGCGATGCCAGGGCAGCTTGTCTGGCTGCTCCGTTCGCAACAAGCGCGCCACTGCCCGATGATAAAGCGGATACCCCGCAGCCGCTGCCACCTTGCCATAAGTACTCACCCTCCCAAACGGAATCGACAGGACTACACGCCGAAACGCCTCGTCCCGAAGTTCGTTCGGTCGCATGCCATCGCGCAGGATCCGCCGTTTGAGCTGCCCTTGCAGCAGAGAGTCGAAATACCTGATCGGTGTGCGGCGCGGCATGATTCAGTGTCTCATCGAGATCAACCCTCTAAGACGGCCGCCAGGTTCTTTGAGTCTTCGTTGACCAGAGATTGCAGTAGCTCATTCACATTTGAATAACGCGTCAGATTTGCGCTCTGGCCTGCCCAAAGAGCAAGCAGTTCAGCTTTACCAGCCTTCTGCGCCGGCAGCGCGAGATTGCGCATGAGTGCGCGCTGCAACGGGTACGGCAGCACCTCCACGCCGGGCCGATTCATCGCATGCAGGAGCTCATTGTGGATTCCCCGCGCGAGGCGGCCTGTGAATCCGCGTGTCAGTGCCGTATGGCCAGCCTTGCCGCCGAGGATAGCCTCCCGATGCAATGGACTTGCGCCTGATTCTTCGCACGCCAGGAATACCGTACCCATCTGGACGCCCTCGGCTCCCAGCGCAAAAGCTGCCGCGATACCACGAGCATCGGCAATTCCACCAGCGGCAACAACCGGAACCTTTACGGCATCGACGACCTGTGGCACAAGCGACATGGTGCCCGTCAGTGAATCCTCGGAGGAGCGCAGAAAGGAGCCGCGATGTCCACCCGCTTCGAATCCTGATGCCACGATGACTTCGACACCTGCCTGTTCCAGCGCAATTGCTTCATCCGGCGTGGTGGCAGTGCCCATGGTCACAATTCCCCGCTGACGCGCTTCATCCAGAATTTCCCTGGGAGGAACGCCATAAATGAAGGAGAAAACCGGAGCCTTTGCGTCGAATAGGGCGCGAGCCTGGTCTTCAAAACGGATCGGTTTGTACGGAGTAAAAGTTGGCCGCGTGCCGCCGACGGATTCGATATAGGCCGAGAGTGGAGCAAGGGCACGTTCGAAGGCTTCCGAATCAGAAGTAATCGCGCCCTCGTCCTCCATCGAAACCCAAAGATTCACCGCAAACGGCTTCGCAGTGAGGAAACGGATTTCGGCGATCACATCGCGAATTGCCTGAGGCTCAAGTCCGTGAGCTCCAAATGACCCAAGCCCGCCGAAGTTGGACACAGCGGCAGCAAGTCTTTGCGAAGAAAAGCCACCGAGTGGGCCTTGAATGATCGGATACTCGATCCCGAGAACACTTGGCAAACGCGTTTGCTTCCAACTGGCATTCGGCTTCGACATAACAACCTCGCAGAAAGAAACGGGTTCAAACCTGTTCCCTAGGCTTCGACGTCCAGAATGACTTCTAACTCGACCGGCATTCCGGGCGGGAGACTCGCCACACCGAATACCATGCGAACAGAAGTATTGTCTCCGCCGAAGACATCCCGGAAAAGCTCGGAGGCTGCATGCCACCTTCGGCTATGCGAAAAGTCCCCTTCAGGCGTGGGATAGACGCCAAGGCGATAGGCGCTCCCTATCAGTCGATTAGAGCATAGCGCTCGGCGCTTTCTCGCACTTTATCGCCAATTGGTTGCCTTCAATTTCTCTAATTTTATTTGTAAAATTTAGCGGCCTTACCGAACACGCAGGCTACCTGCATTTCACCTCCACGCATCCATTGCTATGCAGTGAACTACGTGCACACAGCGCGGGATCGCTCGCCTGCTTCTAACAAATAACGAGCATGGAGTTTTGGAGAAATATATGAAACAGAAAGCGTTACTTTTTCTCTTCGCATCTGCGTTATATAGTACGGGGTTATATAGTACGGCGTTCGCGCAGGAGATGAATCCTACCGCAACGCAACAATGGCCTCAGGATCGGCAGCAGAAACAATATCCGCAGCCCGAGATGCGTGATGGCGTTCCGGTATACAAAGTTCAGGTAGTAGGTCGCGATATCCCCGCAGTAAATTATTTCCATCGCAGCGGAAATACCAAAATCGGGTTTCAGGGAACGAGTCTGTTGCCCGAGGCAAAAGGATCGGCTGTCGTCGAGAGCCGCCGCGGACGGTTGGTGCTCGATGCAAAATTCGAAGGACTACGACCAGCAAACGGCTTCGGCGTCGAATACCTGACCTATGTGCTGTGGGCAATTACTCCCGAAGGACGCCCTTCGAACCTCGGAGAGATATTGCCGGATGGCTCGAAGAGCGAAATCAGCGTCACCACACCACTGCAGGCATTCGGCTTGATCGTAACCGCGGAGCCATACTATGCGGTCACCATGCCCAGCGACGTTGTGGTTATGCAGAACTTTATTTATGAAGACAAGACGCAGGGCATCATCGAGCAGGTGAATGCGCACTATTCCCTGCTGCCGCGTGGAGCATACACGCAAACCGCTGGCCAGCATTCGGTGCTGCATCCGATTACGCGCAACGAGGCATGGCCGCTGGAATTGTACGAAGCGATCAATGCGGTACAGATAGCAGAAGCCTCCGGTGCCGATAAATATGCTCCCGATACGCTGGCTACCGCAAAACAGAATCTTCAGAATGCGCAGGATCTTGAAGAGCACAAGAGCCGCCAGAAAGAGCTGATTACCTACGCGCGTGCTGCTGTGCAGACCTCTGAAGATGCCCGCCTCATGACCATCCGCAAGAAGCGCGCCGAAGATGAAGCCAACACAAAGCAGGAAGCCCAGGACGCGCAGTTAGCCGCAGCGCAGGCCCAGGCTGCTGCCGAACAGCAGGCAGCGGAGCGTGCCCGCGCAGATGCTCGCGCAGCGCAAGCTGAAGCACAGGCCGCCCGCGCTCATCAGCAGACGCAACAGGCGAACGATCAGACCGAACAGATGCGCGAACGATTGAAGGAACAGTTGAACCAGGTTCTAGCTACGCGGGAAACTGCTCGGGGATTGATTGTCAACATGTCCGACGTGCTATTCGACTTCAACAAATACACGCTGAAGCCCGAGACGCGCGAAAAGCTGGCGAAGGTATCCGGTATTCTGCTCGCTTATCCCGGCCTGACACTACAGGTTGAGGGCTATACGGATAACATCGGCTCCGACGACTACAGCCAGAAACTCTCTGAAGAGCGGGCCGGCTCGGTACGAGACTATCTCGTAACCCAGGGAGTTGCACAAACAAATATCAGCGCGACGGGATATGGCAAAACCGACCCAGTTGCAGACAACTCAACCAATGACGGACGCGCACAGAACCGCCGCGTG
>JAATFH010000289.1 GCA_015655315.1 Terriglobales bacterium | reverse complement strand
TGGCCAGCGACGCGACCACGACAAGGGCAGCGAAGACTCCGTAGGTCGGGATGGCGATATGGCCGAACTGGAAGAGGAGGGGGTACAAAATTTTCTTGAAAAGCAAAAACCGACCCACGGGGCCGTGGAGCGATGCGTCGGTGAACCCGTCCTAAGACGGTGGGAACTCTCCGCGGCTCTTTAGGCATTCCGAACTGGCGGACACTGCACACCGAGCCGATTTGTCGAGTCGAGCTCCCTGTT
The DNA here is from genome assembly GCA_015655315.1 of Terriglobales bacterium. Lineage (GTDB taxonomy): Bacteria > Acidobacteriota > Terriglobia > Terriglobales > Acidobacteriaceae > Alloacidobacterium. The sequence goes on along the minus strand of JAATFH010000289.1, from coordinate 2,455 downwards.
CAATGAATGTAGGTTCAACCGACGATTATCGCAACCACCTGCTTTGCAGGCCGGTTTCTATGAAGGATGCTAGCGGCTGTCGGCGCGGATTGCAAGTGACCGGGATGGCAAAAAGCCGCACGCGTTGCAGTAAGGGAACTTAGCCGCGCTAGCCTATTTTGCGGTCTTCCGTCAAGATAGCGTCAAGCATGCCGCTGAGCTTGCTGGCCCGGCTGCGCACATTTTCTTTCTCTGCTCCGATGAGGGCGTTGTAACGCTGTTCGAGCGAGATCAGCTCATCGGCAATATTCAAAGCGGCGAGCACGGCTACGCGCAGCGAATCGACGGATTTGCCTTGCGCGGCGACGGCCCGCATTTTAGTGTCGACGACGTCGGCAAGCTGGTGAATATACGCCGAGTCTTGTCCGCGAAGGCGGTAGGTCTGATCGTAAATATCTACTGTTACGAACTGTGTTGCATCGTTGCTTTCATTCTGAGAATCGGCCATGAAGCACACCTACTCCTGTTTCGATTTTTCTCAGGCAGAAATCTCGTCCAATTGGTTCAACAAACGCTCCACGCGCTGACGCACGGTCTCTCGTTCCTGCTCGAATGCGTGGACCTGATCCTGCACCCGGGCAAGCTGGGCGGACTGCTCGTCGAGGAGCTGCTGCAGGGTGGTGGCGTTCTGCTCAGCGGTGGCGCGTGCTTCGCGCTCTTTTTTCAGCAGTTCGACGGTGCGCAGGACGCGTTGTTCGAGGGCGCTGAAGTCGTCGGCAGCAAGGGGGAGTTCGGCATCTTTGAGAGCAAGGGTGGACATCGGGTACCTCATTTAAGAACGGGAGAAATTCAAGTGTTCTTCGCGCAGTATAGCTGGTTTTGCACAGAGGAAAATGCCTGAGCATCAGGGAATGTGCATGGATGCAACCAGTTTGTCACTTGGATTCAGTTGAAAGTCCGCCGCGGTGCGTTTGGGATCGCTTCCCACCCTGTCGCAAACGGCGCGACAGGATGGGGCACCCTTTTTCGTGGCTCGTAACGCGGAGACCTAACTGCGGAGTTTTCCGCCCAGCGCTTCGACGGCGGCGACCACGCGCTGCGCGTAGCCCTGCAACTCGTCGTCCTGGAGCGTGCGGTCCTGTGCCTGAAAAACGGTTCGAAGCAGGAGCGAGATGTGACCGGCGGGGACAAGCTTCGAATCTTTTTCGCCCAGGATTTCTACTGCCTCAAAACGCTGCAATTCCGGAATGCCGAGTGCGGTGAGGGCGTCTGCGACCTGCGCCCAGGGAGTTGTCTCCGCTATGAGAAAGGAGAAGTCGCGGCGCACGGCCTGGAAGCGCGATAGCTCGCGCACGGCAGGCTGGCGCAGATTCTGCCTGTAAAGGCGGTCGAGGTAAATTTCGCCGATGTAAATTGTCTGCTTAATTTTGCGGCGCTGTGCTTCGGCAGGGTGAAGCTGGCCGAAATAGCCGACGGTTGTGCCGTCAATGACGGCGCGTGCCGAGCGGCCTGGATGCAGCCATGCGGGCATCAATCCGGAATCTGCCGGGAAGCGGTCGAAGTAGAGAGACTTCGCTGAGAATTTGTTCAATAGTGTCTCGATGCTTCCCTTGATGTCATAGAAATCGAGTTCACGAGATGGCTGGTGCGGGCCTGCGAGGGGTAGTTTGCCGGTCGCGCCAATGGAGAGCGATGGTTTTTCTTCGACCTTGTCTGTGGTTCCCTGGAAGACTGTGCCCAGCTCGAAGAGCATCACGTCTTCGACGTCGCGGTTCAGGTTGAGCGCGAGCATTCCGAGCATTCCCGAGGCGAGCGAGGGGCGGAGCATGCCTGCTTCTTCGCTCAAGGGATTGCCAAGCGGAACGGCGGAATTTGGCTGCGGCGCAAATGTAACTGCGTCGGTTGCAGAACAGAAGGTGCTGGAGACGGCCTCAGTCCAGCCGAGGCCGAGCAAGGTGCGGCGGAGGGTCGATTCTTTTTCCGCCCAGGGAAGCTCGACGACGGCTCCGGCAAAGGTCGGCAGCGTGTTCTGGAAACGGTTGTAGCCGTAGACGCGGGCGATTTCTTCGATCAGGTCGATCTCGCGTTCGAGGTCGAGACGCCAGCTGGGCAGCGTGACCTGATAGTCTGCGCCGTTTGTGCTGGGTTCGGAGACGGCGCGCGATGGGTCGAGGTCGTGCGCGGTGGCCAATGTGGGCTGTGCTCCGTTTTTCTTCAGCTCGCAGCCTAGTCCGGTCAGGATTGTTTCCACGATTGCTGCGGTGATGCCTTCGGCATCTTCGGTTGCGCCGAGGATGCGGCGCGCTTCGCTGACGGCGAAGGTAATCGCTGGGCGTTTGGCTGTGCGCTGCTCGGCTTCCGGGATGATTATGTCTACAAGATCGCCTTCGATCTCGCCGCTGGCTTCGAGAATGATGCTGCTGACGAGTGCCGATGCAGTTGGCGGCGCGTTGAAGTCGGCTCCGCGCTCGAAGCG
>JAATFH010000252.1 GCA_015655315.1 Terriglobales bacterium | reverse complement strand
CTGCTTTTTAACGGCTGCGCCAATATTTTCGCTCACCGAAAAGAAAAACAGATCCTTCGCCTCGGCTCAGGATGACAACTCTTTGTTGAAATAAATACTTTCGCTTGCACTTCTATGTCGATACTGACTAGGCTTTGGCCTTTGGCTTCCACTGATTCAGGAATTGCGTCACGGAGCTGGCATCCATCTTGCTCATCGACTTGAACTCGCCCTTCACCTGCCCATAGAGGAGTCTGCCCTGGTCATCGAGAACCGCCAGCTTGGGCACCCCGTGTTCCAGCGGAATCCCGTACTTCGCCGCGACGTCGGCGTTGCGGTCGTAGTGCCCGATATCGACATGCACCAGAACAAAATTGTCCTGCAGAAGTTCCAGGTTGGGCGGCTGATGAAAGTAAATATCGAGCACCTGGCAGTCGATGCACCAGTTGCCGCCGAAATCGAGAATGATGCGCTTGTGCTCGTGATGGGCCGTCACAATCGCCTGCGCAATGTCATGGTGCGCGTCCGCGGTGTCAGAGTAGATGACGCGGCCTTGCGCCCGCGCGGCGAGGGAGGTTAAAAGAATGAGCGCGCAGACGGCAAAAAAGGATCGCTGGACCAGCTTCGGCATATCGTGGGTGGCTCCTGAATCCACTGTTGCTCTTAAAGATGCCGCAACTCCTGTATCTGATCCAAACTGCCGTGGCAAGTTACACGCCGGTTGGCGCGGACAGAAGATAGACGCTTTTTGCTTGCGGATACCTCTCATACATCGCACAGGTCGACAGCTTCCCGCAGTGAAGTAAGCGGGTCGCGGGTGGGAATGAATTCATGCGCTACGTAGCCGGTGAACTTGAGATCGGCGATGGCTCGCATGACTCCGTCCCACTGCACTTCCTGGGTGTCGTCGAGTTCATGGCGGCCGGGCACGCCTCCGGTGTGGAAGTGGCCGAGCCACTGGATGTTCTCGCGGATGGTCGCGATGAGGTCACCTTCCATGATCTGCATGTGATAGATGTCGTAGAGCAGCTTGACGCGCGGCGAGTTGACCTCGCTCATGACGCGAACACCCCAGGCCGTGTGGTCGGCCATGTAGTCATGATGGTTGCGCTTGCTGTTGAGCAGCTCGAGGTTGATCGTGACGCCGTTGTCTTCGCCGATCTTCTTGAGGCGGTTGAGGCCGATGACGGTATTGCGCGCGCCTTCGTCGTCCGACATGCCACGCCGGTTGCCGGAGAAGGTGATGACGTTGGGTACTCCAGCTTTGGCGGCGATGGGGATGTTCTTGCGGAAGGCCGCTTCGATCGCATCGTGGTTTTCGGTGCGGTTGAGAGCATCGGCGATTGTGCCACCCCCGGCATAGCCCATGGTGCAGATAAGGCCGTAGCGGCGCGGCACTTCCCATTCATCGATTTCGAGCAGATCGACGCCTTTGAGCCCCATCTGAACGGAAGCCTCGCAGAGCTTGTCGAGAGGGATGTCTTTATAGCACCAGCGGGAGACAGACTGGCGGATGCGGCCTTTGCGTGGCGTTGGAGCTTTCGTTTCCGGCAAGCTTCCCGTTTCCTGACTCTTCGCGCTGGCGAAGGATGTTGTGCCAGTCACGATAGTAGCGGCGAGACTCGATTTCAAGAAAGTTCGGCGATTCGGCATGATTCAGAGTAATGCAATCGCACTGGATTTGGGCAGTAGGTGGACGTTTTCTATTCCGCCATGAGCGTGCACTTTTCAGGTCATGCATAGGAGTCGCAGGTACGGTCAGAGTTAGATAGAGAGTTAGCACTATCGATAGTAACTAAGATAAGTTACTTTTGGATTTCAGGATTTATTGCCAGATAGAAAAATGGCCGCATCCGAAGATGCGGCCTATTTTTTAGAAGGGGGAAGCGTTAGATGAGTAAGCTCAACGTGCTAAGTGCGGAGACGAAGAACTCAAGAACTGGTCCAACTGGTCCGGGCATCTTATTTGTCCCCCTTTCTTCAAAAGATAAAGCTTGTACTTCGCTTCAAGTGATTAGTAAGAGCCGATAGTTGCGGAAAAGGTTGTTCGCGCCCCCAATAATATTCATGTGGCCGCAATCATTGCGGTTCAGTTATAGGTTAGCTTGTTTTGTTGCTTGCAGGCACTACAGGATTCTATGCAAACTACTTCTCAGTATGTGTTATTGCCTGGCAAAGATAGTAAGTCTTAGTCGAGGGCAGCTTCGACTAATGAAGCGGGAGCCGTATAGATTCGATCCCTCATTTCCTGCCGCTCAAGTCTTCCATAATTTTCTTCAGACGGCGTTCACGGGTTTCAGGCTTCTTTGCTTCGGCGATGGCTGCGGCATGTTCTTTTTTGGCGGTGTAGCTTAGCTTTTCCCACCGCGATTGTGCGGTCTTATTTCTTCTGAGTGCAGCTGCAAGCTCCGGAGGCGGCTCTATCTCGCGTACTTCGGTGTCAGCTGCGATCGTGACGGCGATGATCTCTTCCGGCTTGACGCCTGCCGCCTGCTGGTACGACATGCGAACCGGGATGTAGTACCTGCCGTCGTATACCGAGACGGTGGAACGGTAGGTGTGGCCGTTGATGGTGACACGAATGGGCGGACGGGCCTGCCCGAAATGCTCTCGCACATTGAAAGGTATTTCGATCAAGCCCTTTTTCAGCAATTTTGTCTTGAAGCTCTTATCGCCCGTCAAAATATGCCTCGATCGCCGGTTTATTCAGAGGGTGAAGGGTTGGGTGCTGTGAAATCGGAGCAGCAGGGCTTCTGCACATTCGAGAATTCCATGTATTCGAGTCGCGTGCCGTCAGGATCGAAAAGATTGAGCTGCCATTTGCCGTCCTTCCCAAGCTGCGAGTGGGCATCCGGCGGAGCGAGCCGGCCCGCGGCCTTCAGCGTGTCGTAGGTTTTCGACATGCTGACGACGCCGATGGACAAGTGGTTGAGCACACCCAGCTGATGCTGCGAGACCTCCTGAATGCCGCCTCCGGAGGGGCCGCTGGTAAGCATGTACTCCAGCCAGTCATGGCTTTCAGGAGTCTGCTGCGAAACCCAGTCGGTCCTGCCCGGCTGCATGCCGCCATGCCAGTAAGGCTTGAAATCGAGAATGGCGCGGTAGAAGGGGTCTTCCTTTTCCTGGCTGTGGACGAGCATGCCCACATGGATGATGTGGGTTCCGACCAGGTTCGGCGCCCTGACCAGCTGCGGACGCGCTGGCGGCTGGACGAACTGGACCGTGTTGCCTTCAGGGTCTTTTACGTTGAACCAGCGGCTGCCGTCGCTGGCTTTCTCGACCGATGCCGGGACTTCGACACCCTTGGACTTGAGATAGAGGCGCAGATTTTCGGCGTTGGTGGTTTTATAAGCAAGATGGTCGAGGCGGTCCGGCGAGGACTTGTCCGCGAGCGGAAGAACTTCGATGAATTGCGTGCTGTTGACGTAGTAGCGCACGCCTTGCGGATTTTCCGGATCGGTGCGCTTTTCACAGCCGACGATCTCCGCATAGTAGTGCTGCGCGGCTGCGGCGTCGCTGGTGTAGACGGAGATATGGGAGATGCCGGTGATCGGCGGACGCGATGTCGCAGTTTGAGCTAAAGCGATTGAGCTGACGAGGGCGAGGAATCCAAGGGAGAACTTCATCGCTACCAAGATACTCCGGTTGCGGAGGATTCGGCGAGATGCGGAAGTCATGAAAACACAGGCTTGGCGGGAAGAGACTCTGGTCTTAGGATTCGCAGTCCTGTAACATCGAACTTTCTTCTGTACCCCAGAGAATTTTGCTGTTACTTTTCGCTCTCGCACGATGAACGCTTTCCGCGCCACTCCGAATCAGTTAACTTTTCTCCGGCTGTGCCTCATTCCATTTCTAGTGCTGGCGGTGCTGGACGGACATTTTCGCATTGCCTTTGCCATTTTTGTCGTTGCCGGCGTCACCGACGGTCTGGATGGACTGCTGGCGCGCATGCTGCACCAGCGCACCCGTCTGGGCCAGTATCTCGATCCGGTGGCGGACAAACTGCTTCTGAGCACGCTTTTCCTGGTCCTGCATCATGAAGGTTTAATCTCGCGCCGGGTGACCGTGCTGGTCTTCGGACGCGATCTGGGTATCCTGATTGTGGCGGCGATCCTGTATGCGGGCATGGGAATGCGCGATTTCCGGCCCAGCATTTTCGGCAAGGGAAACACTCTGGCGCAGATCATCGCGCTGGTGGCGGTCTTGCTGAGCAGTTTCTACGCACCAGCTTGGATCCTGTTTATCCGCCACTGGTCCCTCAATGCCACGGTTGCACTCACCGTCATTTCCGGGGTGCAGTACGCATGGCAGGTGGCCAAACGGCTGAGCATGCCTAGCGCGGCTACTGGCGGCTAGGGCTAACAGCGCCTATTTTGTGGATGGTGGGTTCAGAGCTGCGTCGTTAATCGTCTTCGTCCTCGGCGACGCTCTCTTCGATGGCCATATCCTGGAACTCATTCGAGTCGAAGACCTCGCCGCAATCCAGGCACTCGACATATTCAACGTCCTCTTCGCGTGCTACGACGCGAACTTTGGGGTGTTTGCAGGGCGTGTTCATGGGGTCTAGTTGGTCGTGAAATCAGGTGATATCGGCAAGATTGTATCCGGCCAGCGTGCGATGTCAAACAGGAATCGGGTAAATTGTGCCGCGAAATAGATACGGCGCGGAAACCGCGGACGTTCCCCGGGAATCAAAAAAAACGGCAGCACGAGGCAATGGCGGCGCAATCAGGGGAGGAAGCAGGGAAATTTTGCTCCTTTTGCGCAGCCGCCGGCTGGATCGGGGATGCTCTTTCCGACGCGCTGCGGAAGGCATCAATATTTATTAAAAGAAAATCATTATTAAACTCATTCGGCATTGTAAGTCGGACTCCAGGAGTCGTATACTTAGCTAACGCAAGGTGGCAAAAATGCCGCCCAGTGCAGACTTCCCCATGCTTAGGCTCACAAAAAAAGCGGATTACGGCCTGATGGCCCTGAAATACCTGGCTGAACATCCGGAGGCGACCGCGTTGAGCGCCAAGGACATAGCTGAGGCGTATCACATTCCAGCGCAATTGCTGGCCAAGATCCTGCAGCGGCTGGCCAAGGTGGGGATCGTGAAATCGCATGCCGGTATGAACGGCGGCTATTCGCTGCTGAAGGATCCGCGGCGGGTTTCCGCATTTGAAGTCATTTTCGCCATCGATGGGCCGCTGTTTATCACCTCCTGCTTTACGCATGAAGGAAACTGCGACCTTACGAACAGCTGCACCATCAAAGAACCCTTAGCCCGTGTGAATGAAACCATCTCCAACGTCCTGAAAAATATTCATATTTCAGACCTGGTGGAAGAGGGCCGCAGCCGGACGGTGCGCGAACTGATCACGATTCGCACCACTTCAGGCCAGAAGGTTCTTGCGGGTGAGGCAACGGGCACGAATTGAGGAGAACAGAACCATGAGCAGCGTAGTAGAGACGGGAAACATCAGCGTGCCGGCAGGAGTGAAACTGCCGATTTACATGGACAATCACGCGACGACGCCGCTCGATCCACGGGTGCTGGATGCAATGATGCCGTACCTGACGGGCACCTTCGGGAACGCGGCAAGCCGCAACCATTCCTTCGGATGGGAAGCCGAGAAGGCCGTCGAAACGGCGCGCGAGCAGATTGCGAAACTGATCGGCGCGACGGCGAAAGAAATTATCTTTACCTCGGGCGCGACCGAATCGAACAACCTTGCCATCAAGGGCGTCGCCGAGATGTACCGCGAGCGCGGCAACCACATCATTACGCAGGTGACGGAGCACAAAGCGGTGCTCGATACCTGCAAGCGGATGGAGAAGGCCGGGTTCCGCGTGACCTATCTGCCGGTGAAGGCCGATGGGCTGATCGATCTTGAAGACCTGAAGCGGGCGATCGACGATAAGACGATTCTGGTCTCGATCATGTTCGCCAATAACGAGATCGGCGTGATCCAGCCCGTCGCCGAAATCGGCAAGATCTGCCGCGAAAAGGGCGTCATCTTCCATACCGATGCGGTTCAGGCAGTGGGCAAGGTTCCGGTGGACGTGAACGCGATGAACATCGACGTGCTCTCGCTCTCGGGCCACAAGATCTACGGGCCGAAGGGTGTTGGCGCATTGTATGTTCGGCGGCGCAATCCGCGCGTGCAGATTTCCGAGCAGATCAACGGCGGCGGACACGAGCGCGGCATGCGCTCCGGGACGCTGAATGTTCCCGGTATCGTCGGCCTGGGGAAGGCCTGCGAGATCGCCCGCGAAGAAATGGCGAGCGAGGACAAGTTCCTTCGCACCCTGCGCGACAAGCTGAAGAAGAAGCTGGAATCGAGCCTCGACTACATCCATGTGAATGGCTCGATGGAGCATCGGTTGCCGGGCAACCTGAACATGAGCTTTGTGTATGTCGAGGGCGAGTCGCTGCTGATGGGCATTAACGATATTGCGGTTTCCAGCGGTTCTGCCTGCACCTCTGCGACGCTTGAGCCATCTTATGTATTGAAGGCTCTCGGATTGGGCGACGATGTGGCGCACAGCTCGATTCGTTTCGGGCTGGGACGGTTTAATACCGAGGCTGAAGTGGATTACGTGGCTGATAAGGTGATCGACATTGTGCAGAAGCTGCGTGAGCTTTCACCGCTGTATGAGATGGTGAAGGAAGGCATCGATTTAACCAAGATTCAGTGGGCAGCGCACTGAGCTGTTGTCATCCTGAGCGGAGCGAAGGATCTGCTTTTATTCGTTTCGCCCTCATAGAACAAGTTTGGGAACGCAGGAATCATAGGAGATTCTGACATGGCATATAGCGATAAGGTAATTGACCACTACAACAACCCACGCAACGTCGGGCAGATGGACAAGAGCAGCCAGGAAGTCGGCACAGGACTTGTCGGCGCGCCGGAGTGCGGCGACGTGATGCGCCTGCAGATCAAAGTGAATCCCGAGACGCAGGTCATCGAGGAAGCCAAGTTCAAGACCTTCGGCTGCGGCTCGGCGATTGCTTCGTCCTCGCTGGCGACCGAGTGGGTCAAGGGCAAGACGGTCTCCGAGGCGCTCGAAATCAAGAACACGGATATCGTGAAGGAGCTTTCGCTGCCTCCGGTGAAGATTCACTGCTCGGTGCTCGCGGAAGACGCGATTCGCGCAGCGATCGGCGACTGGAAGAAGAAAAATGGCGTCGCCGAGACGGCGGACGCAACGCAGACTGTCGCAGCGCACTAAGTAATCGTGCTCTCTCACCTGTCGCGTACAACCACGCGACAGGATGGGTGCAGTGGTTCGTGTAGTGGATGGGGTAGGGAATGAGTGCTGAGTTAGCTGTTCTGAATGCCGAGAACCTGACGCCGAATCAGAAGGGCGTGCAGGTGACCGAGCGCGCGCTGAAGCGCATCCGCGTAGCGATGGCGAAGGAGGGAATTTCGCCTGCCGAGGGTGGATTGCGTCTGGGCGTGCAGGGCGGCGGCTGCTCGGGCTTGTCGTATAACATTCGCTTCGATACGCAGCCGCGTGAGCGTGATCGCATTTACCAGTTCGAAGACGTGCGTGTCTTTGTCGATCCTAAGTCATTCATCTATCTCCACGGGATGGTGCTGGATTACGAAGAGACGTTGTTGCGTCAGGGTTTCAACTTCGTCAATCCGAACTCGACGAAGTCCTGTGGCTGCGGGTCGTCGTTTTCATCCTGAGGACTGGCCGTCCAGGCAGTCGCGCCTGCGGCGCACGTAGAAGTTTTCCATGCAGACGATAGAGCAACAATCCGTGAAGACGGCCTGCTGGTCGTGCGGTTCCGCGTTGACGGCGGGTGCGCCGTTTTGTGATGCATGCGGAAAGGTGCAGGCTCCGGCTACTGGGGTGACCTATTTCGACGCCTTCGGCCTGCCGCGTAAACTGGCGCTCGACACTTCCGCGTTGGAACGCACGTTTTACAAATTGAGCCGTAAGCTGCATCCGGATGTATACGCGCGCGCGAGTGTGCAGGAGCAACAGTGGAGTCTGGAGCAGACCTCGCTGCTGAATGACGCGTATCGCACGCTGAAGAATCCGATATTTCGCACCGAATATCTGCTCAAGTTAGAAGGCGTCGAAATCGAACAGGATCGCTCTGCGGAGAACGGCGCGAAGAAAGAGTCGCGCATGCCGCCCGATCTTCTCGAAGAAGTCTTCGAGCTGAACATGCAGCTGGAAGAGATGCGCATGAATCAGAAGATGGGCGAGGACGATCCGCAGTTGCGCAGCGATCTCGAAAAAGCGAAGACGCAGTTTGAAGGTCAGCTTGCGGAATCAGACACGCAGCTGCAG
>JAATFH010000204.1 GCA_015655315.1 Terriglobales bacterium | reverse complement strand
TTCGGCCTTTTTCTTATCTAAAGCCATTTCTGTCAGCTAGCTTAACTAGATACACGTAGTAAACAACCGCTTCGATCCGATCACTTCTTTTAGCCGCTGCCCCATCGCCAATCATTGGCGTTGCATATAGACAACGTGAGTTTGCAGGAACTCATAGAGTCCATGTTTGCCGTCCGCTCCTCCGATACCGCTTTTTCTCCATCCCGCGTGAAATCCCTGCATGGCCTCGAAATTTTCACGATTGATGTAAGTCTCTCCGAAACGGATCTCCTGACACGCTCGCAAGGCGACGTCGAGATCCTTTGTGTAGATCGAGGAAGTTAGTCCGTAGTCGGAATCGTTAGCATAGGCAATCGCTTCATCCAGATCGCTGAACTCGACCACAGGAATGACGGGCCCAAAAATCTCCTTGCGAATGATTTCCATATCCTGCGTACATCCCGCGATCACAGTGGGCTCATAGAAATAACCTTTTTCCCCTTCTCCGCGTTTGCCGCCTGTTAAAAGTTTGGCTCCGGCTTCCACTGCATTACCGACGAGCTTTTCAACTTTCCTGAAACCAGCTTCGTTGATCAGTGGTCCGTAGGCTACAGTCTCATCTTGCAGCGGGTCCCCGTAATGCGTAGACTTCATGGCCTCGCTGAGGTTGCTGGAAAACTGCTCTGCGACCGAACGGTGCACGTAGACACGTTCCGCACAATTGCAAACCTGGCCGCTGTTGATGACGCGCGAGGATTTGATTGCCGAAACTGCTATGTCGATGTCTGCGTCAGCCATCACAATGGCAGGAGCTTTGCCACCCAGCTCGAGGTTCACTTTGGTGATATTCGCTGCGTCCGTGGACATGATCGCAGAGCCAGTTTCGACGCTGCCTGTGAAACTGATCATGCCAATTCGGGGTGAGGAGGAAAGAGCGCGGCCTGCGCCAGAACCGGTTCCATGTATCACGTTGATGATGCCCGGTGGAATATCCAGTTGCGTAAGCAGCTCGCAGAACTTTACGGCGCAATGAGGAGTCTCTTCACTTGGTTTGATCACGATCGTGTTGCCCGTGATCAGTGCGGGGCCGGCTTTACGCGCAATCAGAAAGAACGGAAAGTTCCAGGGCAGAATGCCCCCGATGACTCCGATAGGCTGACGAAAGAGGAAGATTGTTTCTCCAGGTCGGTCACTTTCTATAATTTCTCCCTCGATCCTTCGCCCCCATTCGGCCATATAGTCGAGATAGTCCGCAGTAAAGTCGACCTCCACACGCGCCAGGCCGAGAGTTTTGCCCTGCTCTTCTGTGATCACCCGTGCGAGAGGCTCGCAATGTTCGCGGATTTTTGTGGCGATTGACTTCAACAGTTTTGCTCGCGCGATCGCAGTTTGCTTCGCCCATATGGGCTGGGCTTTCTCAGCTGCGTCTATCGCGGCATCAACATCTTGTTTTGTGCTGTTGGGGACAGTGCAAATCAGTTCGCCGGTGGCAGGGTTCTTTACTTCGATACGAGCCGTTCCAGATGATGGGACGAATTTGCCGTTCACAAAATTGCTGTAGTCGCTCATAGATTCCTGGCTTGCCTTTGAGGTATTTTTTCTGCCTATGAGATCAGTCAGTCCACGCCAATTGACCGGAGCAGTAGTCGTTCTCAACGACGCGGCGATCTGGTTCATCTCCTGCATAAACCCAGATCATGGCCATTTCCTGCTCGGATGTATTTACAAATCGATGAGGAATTCCCTGGGGAATATATGCGGTGGCGCAATCGCTCACTTCATAACGCCGCCCTTGCACCAGGCAGGTTGCCGCGCCCTTCACGATGGTGATCGATTCGTCATAGTCGTGGATATGGCAAGGAAGGGAAGCGCCGGGCAGGAATCTGCCGTAGCCGCCGCAGATGCCTACAGACCCGAGCCGACGCGCAAAAAGATCTGTGAAGAAAGCATTTTCAGAGAGTTCATAGACCGGATTCTGATTGAACCGTACGATAGATTCCGGATCTGTTGAGCGCGGACTTCCGGAGCCACGCCCCTCGAAGGGGAACGTCTCCGTTACCAGTTCTCTGGACGGGTTAGCCGATCCGAATGCTGAGTGCGTGACGAGATCGCATAAAGGATCATCATTCTGCATCCTGTGCGCAACACCGGCAGGAATATGAGCACAATCGAGGGAAGTCAGGCGATACGCTCTGCCCTGAATTGACAGGCAGGCAATGCCACTCACTATGGTTACTGCTTCACTGACCGGATGAGTATGCCAAGGTAAGATTGAGCCCGGCTTGAATACGCCAAGACCTGTACTGAAGTTGGTTGCTCCACATGTCTCGGAAACCATGGTGTAGAGACTGATACCCAGTCCACCGCTGGCAGTAGGTTCAGAGGCTTTCCACGAGATGATGTGCTCTTTAGAAGATAGACGGGAAGGAATGAGTATCCCCCCACCCCCTTTGGATTTGAAGATTCACTACTAGGCGATCATCCTCTCAGTTTTCATGAGTGAGAGTCAACTGCTTATTGCTATCAACGAAGAATGTGTAATCGAGCGGTCCAAGGTAGGCCATCGCTGGCGCAGTCCTCTCTGGCGTCATCCTGATGGAAGCATCGCTGAATGGTAGACATTCAGCCAGCAGGGCAATATCAGACGCTATGGCCTGCACGACATTTTTCTTAGCCTGTGCTTCTGGCCGTTTTATAAAAGCCAATAAACTCAGAAGTTGTATTAGTGCTGGTTCAACGCCCACACGTACGCGGCAAGAGCCGATGCCTGATCAGGTGTAAGTTGAGCTCCTCCCATGGCGGGCATGGCGCTACGATATTGCTTGGGCATCGGAACTCCATCGGTGATCGTTTTCGTGATTCCCGCCCAGCTGCCATCGCTCCACAACCATTTATTCTTCGTCATGTCAGGACCCAGTGGAGTGCCGGTAGCGTTCTTACCATGGCAGGCTGTGCATGTCCCGCCGCCCACTTCGCCGTGGTAGATGCGATCGCCCAGCGCAACCATTTCCTGCGTCGCTCCGGGAGGGGCTGGGAGATTGGCAGTGGCGCCTGCGTCAGCATTGGTGCCCTCGGGCGGTTTGGCTTCGGTCCGGGCGATATCGCCGGCTGGAGCCGTCAAACTCGGGCAAGGAGTGAACTTCGCCTCCCCGGCCTCCGCACCGGCCCCGCCGACGTAAGTAATCCTGTATATCCGCCCTTTATTATCGTCGGAAACAAAAAGCGACCCGTCCGGCCCGACCGCGACGCCGGACGGACGATATACGGCTCCTTCCGGAGACGTGACCGCCCCCGCGAAACCGTCAGCAAAGATTTCACACCTGCCAGCCGACACTTTGCCGGCGAGTGACTGGAAGACGATGTTGTAGCCGCCCTGCGCATACGGCGCGCGATCCCACGATCCGTGAAAGGCAATGAAGACACCGTCGCGGTATCGGACAGGGAACTGCTTCTGGTCATAGAAGACCATGTCGTTTGGCCCCCAGTGAGCCGGGAATGCTGCTACAGGACCGATCTTGCTGGCGCAAACACCGATGGCATGACCGCCGTCCCCGCCATACTCCGGCGCCAGAACCAGTTTCCCTTGCCACGGATCGTAATAGCACTCCGGCCAGCCATAGTCGCCGCCCTGCTTCAAAAGCATCACTTCTTCTGATGGCAATGTCGCTTCCTGGTCCGGCTTGTAGAGATCGGGCCAGTTCGCACGCAACTGATCTCGCCCATGCTGCGTCACGAAGATGCGATGGCCGGTCGCGTCGACCCCGAAGCCCTCGGCGTTGCGTATTCCGGTAGCGTAGCGTTCGGCGGGTGAGAACTTCTGATCGGTTTTTTTCGCGTCGTATCGCCAGATGCCGCCACGCGTCTCCAGTTCCTTGCAGGGATCGATGCCCGGTGACTTGAGCGTCCGGTTTTGCACCTGGCAGGCATTGGTCGAAGTGGCCACATCCACGTAGAGAAGTCCATCAGCGGTGATGATAAAGGGATGCATCGGATGATCGCCGCCGAGGGGCAATCCGGAGACCACGGTCGTCGCAGGACCCGTCGGCACGAGCGAGCCCGCAGGCAGGGAGTACCGCACGATGCGATCGTTGACCTCCGCGTAAATCGATCCGTTGTACAGTGCAATGCCAAGACCGCCCGCTGCCCCGGTCTTCACGGTTTCACCGAAGCGCTCAATCACGTCAGCTTTGCCCCAACCGCTTTTGTCCTGCAGCGCGACCAGAAAACCACCTTCAGGGATCACCTCGTTGGGAGGATAGTAGCCGCCCGACCAAGTGTTCACGTAAACCACGCCGTTCGGGGCTACCACCATGTGGCGAGCGTGACCGATGCCGTCCGCAAAGATGGTTGCGCAAAATCCCGGCGGTAATTTCAATCTGCTGTCATCTTTGGGACATGCCGTGCTACCTGCACTCGCATCCGCATGGCCTGGATTGGCCTCCACCGAACTGACCAAAGACAATACGCTGAGAACGACGGTCACGGAAAAAAGAACTCGATACAAGCCGAGCGATCGCATGGAACTCTCCCTGGATATCACGACACGAAAAACATTAATTCTTTGGAAGCGGCACAGCGTAAAGCTTGAACGTGCCGGGATCTTTATCCTTCAACTGCGGATCGCTCCGATAATTCAACTTCCCCTCGGCGATCCACGCCATGCCGCGCGTCGCTGTTACGGCGGGTGTGCTTTCAAGACCTTCTTTGATCGTTTTAATCGCTGCTTCCTGGTTGCCGCTACCGCTGAACGTAACTATGTCCATATTGCCGGAGTTTTCCGCCATCAACAAACGGTTTTTGCCTATGGTACGCATGCCATCGGGATGGGTGAGTGGTTTAGAGAGCTTGAGATCGGTGACACTCTTCGATTTCCCATCCACTCCAAGGTCCACGCGCAGCAGTTTGCCTGTGGTGACACTGTTGACATACAAAATTCTCTTCTCGCCGAAAGCCAGGCCATCAACCCCCGCCAGAAGCGGGTCTTTGGCGGCCGTCTCAAGATCTTTGGCACCGGGCTTGAGCATGAAAATCGTAGCTTGTGCGGTATCGCTGATGTACGCCGTGCCATCGCCGGCCACAGCAATGTCATTGCAGAAAGGCTTTTCACCAGGAAGCGGATAGCTGCCCTTCGGCGCGCCTGTCTTCAGATCGAACGCTTTCAAGGCGGGAGCCTCGCCCGTGGAGTTCCCGGTCCGGTCGGAGCACACCCATAACTTCTTGTATTTCTCGTCCGCATAGACGCCGAAGACTTGATTCAGGCCATTGGTGCCGGGCTTGATCCATTCCTCAACCGTCGTCGTTCCATGCGCGATGCGGCTTACATCGCCCTTCCCTAGGCTCCCGATAATTAATGTTCCGTCCCTGGTGGAAGTAATGCTTTCCGTATACAGCCGCGTGCCGGGAAGAGTGATCTCAGTCACGGGTTGTGCCGCATAGACGCTCATGACGCCGACAGCCAGAAAAGTTAAGTGAC
>JAATFH010000002.1 GCA_015655315.1 Terriglobales bacterium | reverse complement strand
TTTAAGTCTTCATACGATAACGCTGCTTTGGCATCATTTATCAATTCGTAGTTTACTCTGGTAACGATATAACGGCCCCGGTCCGTGCTGTTGAAAATACTGCGCCGATAAGCAAAGCCACAATCCTCAGCCTGGAGTTCCATGAACTGCAACGTCTTCAAATGCAGCACTCGAACGGAATCGATGGTTTCCGCCACCTCCTGCCCGTAGGCGCCAACATTTTGCACCGGAGTTCCCCCGACGCTTCCAGGAATTCCGGCCAGGCATTCGATCCCGCCGCAGTTCTGGCGTATCGCCAGACTGACAAATGCGTCCCAGTTCTCGCCCGCGGCAACGGAAAATTGGGTCACGTGATCCGTGCGGTGTTGTTCAATCCCTTTCAGTCCAATGCGCAGTACGACCCCGCTAAACCCCGCATCGCTGACCAGAAGGTTGCTACCACCACCAAGCACAAAGAGAGGCACATTCTGCTCTCTGGCAAAACGAACGGCTTGCAGCACGTCGTCTTCCGTCACCGCCTCGATAAACCAGCGCGCCGGACCGCCAATGCCAAAGGTTGTATAGGGAGCGAGAGGGACCTGTTCTAAAACCTTCATTCAGCTTCAAGATATATCAATGTCTCTATAAGAGGTCTGGCGCAAGCGTTGCAGCCTTCGTACAATAGAGATGCCGGGCTCGTCCAGGCTGGAGGAACAAAGCACATGTACCCAGAAATTATGGTGATACCGATGCGCGAGGAATTGGCCCGCGCGGGAATTAAGGAAGCACGGACGGCAGAAGACGTGGATGCCGCACTGGCAAAGCCTGGCACGACGATGGTCGTCGTCAACTCTATCTGCGGATGCGCTGCGGGCAAGATGCGCCCCGGCGTGCGGCTGGCTTTGCAGAACGCAACGCTTCCCGATCAATCCATCACCGTGTTTGCCGGACAGGATCGCGAAGCCACCGATCGCGCGAGATCCTACTTTGAAGGCAATCCGCCAACTTCGCCTGCGATTGCCATTCTGCGCGACGGCAAACTCGTATACCTGATGCAGCGCTTCATTATCGAGAACAACACCGCTCAGGCGATTGCGCAGGAACTCGCGCGTGCCTTCAATGAGCTTTGCGCAAAGGCCACTGCGTAGTTATTTTGGATGTAGCAACAAGAAGCCCGGCACATGGCCGGGCTTTTTTGTTTTAAGAGGAAATTTTATTCCGCTCCGGCAGGAATAACAAAATCGACACCGTTTTCCTGATTGGCTTCTTCAGTCGCCGATACATTAATCAAGCTCAGTGGAATCTCAGGTCTGCGACCCGATGCAGCGTCATCGAGGACATAGATCGTGGTCTTCGTCAGCGCATAATTGTGAATCTGCTGGGAGTGGCCATCCTTGAAGATCAGAGTGACGGCAGCCTGCGGAAGAGGCTCAGGCGACCCGGGCGGTGGAGGCGGTATCTCGTCAGCCTGCTGGTACTGGTACGGCATTGGTTCAGGTCCGGCATTGCCGCTATTTTCAGCATCGCCGTTATTTTCAACCTGTCCCTGCGCTTCGGAAGAAGCATACTGGTCCCCGGAATAGGACGTATCCGAAGAGTCCCAATACGAATTCAATGATCCCGGCACGAGGTAGGTTGAGGTCGCATAGTAGTAAGGCAAATATGGCTGCCTGTAGCGGTTAGCGGGATACCCTGGCCGATGCTGTCCGCCGTTCGTTGGAGCATGCCAGTTCCCGTACGGCGGGCGCGCAGGCTGGTTTCCGCCGGGGTGCGTGGCTCCGCTCCAGTGGTATTGCGGCGGTGCACTGAAGTTACTTCTGGGAACAGACGGCGGCGAAAAGTGCGTGCCTGGACTGAATCCTCCGCTCATATGTGGTGCGGAAAATTGTGGCGCAGAAAATCCATGCGGAGCGGAAAAGCCTCCAGCGTGTCCGCCGGCAACGCCGCGCTGCGCTACGGCAGGAACAACCAGCAACCCGGCCATGAGAGATGCAGTGAACAGCCAGCGCATAACCCGCCTCCAACTCTCTATTAGACGCCGGTTAAAAGATCCGTGCTCAAAAAATTGCTGGCCCTGTTTCATGGAATCGTATTCACTATTTCGCGGTCTGCGCCAGCTGCGCGGCCGCTCGTATGGCTTTTTCTGTGAGAGTTTGCTTCGTGTGCAGAAAGGACTCCCACGGATCGTCTTTCAGGCGTTTCTTCCACGTATCGAAATTCGCCACAGAGAATGTCGTTGGATTGCCTTTGCGCAGTTCCTCCCACCGCAGCGGGATCGCCACCCGCACGCCCTTGCGCGCGCGGGGTGAATAAGGAGCAACGGCAGTGGATCCCCGGTCGTTCCGCAGGTAGTCAAGAAAAATACGTCCCGCACGTGCCGACTTGGTCATCTTGATCAAGTACCGGTCGGGACGCGCGGCCTCAAGCGCGCTTGCTACATTGCGGGTGAAATCTTTGACCGCAGTCCATTCCTGTTTGGGCTGGATCGGCGCCACTATATGCAAGCCTTTTCCTCCAGTAGATTTCACAAACGAAACGAGTCCCAGTTCTTTCAATACATCCCGTACTTCATTTGCGGTTTCTACTAGTGTCTTCCACTCGATTGCTGCATCCGGATCGAGGTCGAAGATGATCTGATCGGGCGTCTCCAGAGCATCGTTTCGTGAGCCCCACGGATGAATTTCCAACACACCAATCTGCGCGAGCCCGACCAATCCTTCCTTCTTCGAAACGGTGATGTATTCTTCCGAGCCTCCACCTTTTTTGTTCGGCACCGAAACGCTGTCAATGCCCTTGGGAACACCCTGCCCTGCATGCTTCTGGAAGAAGCACGGCTTTCCGCTTCCCTCGGGACAGCGCACGATACTCAGAGGTCGTTCCGCAATATACGGGATCAGATAGTCAGCTACTTCAAAGTAGTATTCCGCAAGCTGCTGTTTTGTCAGCTTCGACTCTTCATCCAGAATCTTGTCCGGATGCGTCAACCGTAAATCCGCGACGATACCCGCCGACTTGTCAGCAGGCTTCTCCGCTGCGGCCACCTGCGTCTTTTCTTTGCGGCTCCGTGGAGGCTTCGGCATGGCAATCGGCTCCTCGCGGCGAATTTCTTTAGCAGGTTTGTCTTCGCGCAGGCCCTGAAAAGAAGCCTGACGCACGCGATGATCTCCCGTCCATGTGGCAAACTGCACCTCTGCCACCAATTCCGGCTTCACCCATATGGCATCTTTTCGCTCGTCTGTCTCGACCTTCAGAAAAGAAGGGTTCGCCTGGCGAAGTGCATCGAGACGTTTGCGCAGTGTGCGCTGCGTGGCCTGCGTGAAGCCCGTTCCCGTGCGTCCCGCATACATCAGCTTTCCATTCTGGTAGTAGCCAAGCAGCAGCGAACCGATTCCAGGACCGCCCTTGGTCGGTGGGGTAAAGCCGCCGATCACGAGTTCCTGCTGATGCACGCACTTTGCTTTCAGCCATGTTTTGCTGCGTCCCGAAACATATTTCGAATCTGCCAGCTTTGAAACAATGCCTTCCGCTCCCAGCTTGCATGCGTTCCTGAAAGTTTCTTCTCCGTGCGCGCGAATGTGCTGGCTGTAACGCAGGATGCTGTCATCCTCCAACTCACCCAACAACCCTTCGAGAATGGCTTTGCGCTTGTCCAGTGCGAGGTTGCGCACATTATGTCCGTCAAGATGCAGAAGATCGAAGGCGAAATAGGTCAGATGAGCATGCTTTTCATCCTGAAATGCAGCCTGAAGATCGGCAAAACTCGTTTTGCCCGATGCATCCAGCACCACAACCTCGCCGTCGATCAGGGCGCTTTTTACCAGCAGCTGTTCCGCGGTCTTCGCGATGTCCGGCATGCGATGCGTCCAGTCGAGGCCGCCACGCGTGTAGATCGTGGCCTCGCGCTTGCCTTCTTTTTCCGTGACGTGAATCTGGATTCGATATCCATCGAGCTTCAGCTCATGCAGCCAATCGTCTCCAGCAGGCGGAGCCGATACCTGCGTCGCCAACTGCGGTGAAATAAAATCCGGCACTTTTTCGCTGGGCAGTCCGTTTAACACACTGGAGCGGTCAGGCGTGGCGGCTGGTCTCGCCTCTTTGCCAAACCGCAATCGTTTCTGCGCGAGGCGCGACAGATTTCTCTTCTTCGAGTCCTTTGAATGCCAGACGTGGTCTTCCTGCGAGCCGATGGCTTCCATATCGCGGCCCGTCACTACGCTATCCGGCTCACTCTCCGTAATGGGTTCCGCGTCTGAGCTGCGCTCGTACTCATCGTGCTCTTTGATGAGCAGCCAGTTCGGCTTTGCTTCATGCGCGGCACGTCCCCCCATGCGAACCAGGGTCCACTTCCCTTTCAGCTTCTGGCCATGCAGGATGAACTTCAATCGACCGGTGCGAAATCCTTCTTCCGCATCGTCTTGCGGCTCCCACGTGCCCTGGTCCCACACCATGACCGTTCCGCCGCCGTATTGACCTTTGGGAATTGTGCCTTCAAAGCCGCCGTATTCCATGGGGTGATCTTCCACCTGCACGGCAAGCCGCTTGTCGCCGGTGTAATAGCTTGGTCCTTTCGCTACTGCCCAGCTTTTCAGAACGCCCTGCCATCCAAGGCGGAAGTCGTAATGCAACCGTGTTGCGGCATGCTTTTGAATCACAAACGGCAACTCGCCTTCGGCTCGCTTTTGCGCACCGCCGCTTGGTTCTGCTGTCATGGAGAAATCGCGCATGGCACGATAGCGCGCCAGTTGTTCGTCAACTGCCTCGGAGGGAGAAATTTGCGGTGTTTTCCTACGCGCCATGATTCATAACCTGCCCTGCAGAATAGATTCCCGCTTTGCGCTGAAGGCTGCCAGCTTGCCACGCAGCACCTCACCATTGTCTACTCATCTGGCTGTCACTTTTAGAGAAAACAATGCCCTATATCCTTTCTCTCGACCAGGGAACGACCAGTTCGCGCGCGATACTCTTTGGCCAGAATGGTGAGATCGTCGCATCCTCGCAAAAGGAATTCCAGCAGATTTATCCCAGCTCAGGATGGGTCGAGCATGACCCATACGACATCCTCACTTCACAACTCGGTTCTGCCATTGATGCCCTCACCCGTGCAGGCGCACGGCCTCGGGACATCTCCGCGCTCGGGATCACAAATCAACGCGAAACTGTAATCGTGTGGGACCGGGAAACGAATAAACCGGTTTATAACGCCATCGTCTGGCAGGACCGGCGAACGGCCAGCATCTGTCATCAACTGGTTCAGGAACAAATGGAAGAAACGGTGCGCAGCAAAACGGGCCTGCTGATTGATCCGTATTTTTCCGCCAGCAAAATCGCATGGATACTGGACAACGTTGCCGGAGCGCGAGAGAAAGCCGACGCAGGCAAGCTCGCCTTCGGCACCGTTGACAGCTGGCTCATCTGGAACCTGACCAGCGGCAAGAAGCATGTCACCGACTACACCAACGCCTCAAGGACCATGCTCTTCAACATCGCGGCTGGCGCGTGGGATGAAGAACTGCTGCGGCTCTTCAAAATTCCGCCACAAATGATGCCCGAGGTGGTCTGGTCGAGCGGCGAAATTGGCGAAGTAACGACGACGCTCGGTCTCGGCTCTATACCGATTGCCGGCATCGCTGGCGATCAGCAAGCTGCGCTTTTTGGTCAGCTGTGCCTCAATCCCGGCGACGCGAAAAACACCTACGGCACCGGGTGCTTCCTGTTGCAGAACATTGGCAATACCTTTGTGTCCTCCAAGCACCGTCTTATTACGACATTGATATGCAGCCTTGATCGGCAGCTTGAATATGCGTTTGAAGGCAGCATCTTCATCGGTGGTGCTGTGGTGCAATGGCTGCGCGACAATCTGAAGCTGATTCGCGCATCTTCTGAAGTAGAAGCGCTAGCCCAATCGGTGGCAGGGTCAGACGGTGTTGTTCTGGTACCAGCATTCGTTGGCCTGGGTGCTCCTCACTGGGACGCGCATGCCAGCGGACTGCTCATCGGATTGCGCCGCAGCACGCAGCCGGGACACATTGCGCGCGCGGCGCTTGAAAGCATCGCCTTTCAGGATGCCGACGTCATCGACGCCATGAATTCAGAGTCGGACAATAAATTCACTGAACTGCGTGTGGATGGAGGAGCGGCGGTCAACGATATACTCATGCAGTTTCAAGCCGACCTCCTAGGGATTCCTGTCCTGCGCCCGGCTGTGACAGAAACCACCGCTCTGGGCGCTGCCTATCTCGCAGGACTGGCTGTTGGTTTCTGGGAAAGCCCTGGGCAGATCTGGTCGCAGCGCAGAAATGACACTCGATTTGAACCGAAGGCCGACCGTAAAGAGATGATGAAGCTGCGCGAACGCTGGCAGAATGCAGTTGAGCGCTCCAAGCATTGGACAAAGGACGAAGAAGCATGAATCGTGAACAGATGATAGCGCACATCGGTCATCGCAATGCGCCCTGGGATATGGTCGTCATCGGCGGCGGTGCCACTGGCATGGGCGTGGCGGTGGATGCGGCGTCGCGCGGCTTCGACGTTCTACTGCTTGAAGCGAAAGACTTCGGCAAGGGCACATCCAGCCGCAGCACAAAATTAGTTCACGGCGGCGTGCGCTATCTGGAGCAAGGCAATGTTTCGCTGGTGATGGAAGCACTCAAGGAGCGCGGTCTTCTTCGCCAGAATGCACCGCATCTGGTGAGCGATCTGGCTTTCATTGTTCCCAACTATTCCTGGTGGGAAGCGCCTTTTTACGGCATCGGCCTCAAGTTGTACGACATGCTTGCAGGCAAGTACGGCTTCGGCAAATCTCGCGTTCTTACCTCTGAAGAGACTCTTCAGCGACTGCCCACATTGCAAACCGAGGGACTGCGCGGAGGAGTTGTCTATTACGACGGCCAATTCGACGACTCGCGCCTACTCATCCATCTCGCCGCAACGGCTGTCGATCACGGAGCGGCGCTCGTGAACTACATGCCGGTAGTCGGCCTTCTGAAAGATGAAGAAGGCTATATGAACGGCGTCGTCGCCCACGATGAAGAAAGTGGCAACGAATACAGGATTCAGGCACGCGTTGTCATCAATGCAACAGGCATGTTTACGGACCGCATACGGAAGATGGCCGATCCCGAGTCGTCCGATATGGTTGAGCCAAGCCAGGGCATTCATCTTGTCTTTGAGCGATCGTTTTTAGCAGGAGACGCGGCCATCATGGTGCCGCACACCAGCGATGGCCGCGTCATGTTTGCCATTCCCTGGCATGGCCACACACTCGTCGGCACAACCGACACTCCCATCGAAGAGCCCTCCTATGAACCGTTGCCGTTCGAGCAGGAGATTCAATTCATTCTGGAAACCGCAGCACTCTATCTGAGCCGTCCGCCGAAGCGCAGCGACGTACTGAGCGTCTACGTAGGTATCCGCCCTCTTGTAAAATCGGGTGGCCCGGCAGCCAAGACGTCATCGCTTTCCCGCGACCATACCATCCATGTCGATCCGTCAGGTCTGCTCACCATCACCGGCGGCAAATGGACAACCTATCGCCACATGGCCGAAGACTGCGTCGATCACGCCATCACCCTGGGCAGGCTGCGCGAAGAAACGTGCGTAACAAAGACGCTCAAGATACATGGCTACCGCAATCACATAGAAGATTTGGGCAATTTATGGGTGTACGGTTCCGACGCGGATGCCATACGCGATATCGCAGCCCGTGATCCCAGATTGAGTACGCCATTGCATCCGGCTCTTCCGTACATCGGAGCCGAGGTCGTCTGGGCCGCTCGTCAGGAAATGGCGCGTAGCGTAGAAGACGTGCTCGCACGCCGGACACGTGCTCTGTTTCTCAACGCCCAAGCCGCAAGCGAAATGGCCTTGCAGACAGCACGCATTATGGCCGAGGAGTTGCATCGTGGCGAAGATTGGATCAACCAGCAAGTGGCCGAATTCCAGGTACTCGCAAAACAATACAGCCTGCAATGACTTGCATTCTCAGCGCATGCTACATTGCTTGCACCTGAAACACACAGGGAACAGGGTGAATAGAAACGGATGAGGTCGCCATTCTTCGGTGAATTTATGGGCACGCTGGTGCTCATTCTGCTGGGCAACGGCGTGGTCGCCGGAGTGCTTTTAAAACGCTCGAAGGCGGAAAACAGCGGATGGATGGTCATCGCCACAGGCTGGGCCTTCGCCGTGCTCTGCGGAATTTTCACAGCAGTCCTGTGCGGCAGCACGGATGCGCATCTCAATCCGGCCATTACGCTTGCCATGGCCGTGCAATCCGGGAACTTCAGCAAGCTCGCTCTGTATATCACCGCACAGATGCTGGGCGCCTTCGCAGGCGCAGCTCTCGTGTGGCTGCACTATTTCCCACATTGGAAAGAAACGGAAGATACAGAAGCGAAGCGCGCCATCTTTTGTACAGCCCCGGCGATTCGAAATCCGCTGGCCAATTTCTTCTCCGAAGTCCTCGGCACAGCGGTCCTTGTTTTCGTTGTAGGAGCGATGACATCGAAGCTCGTTCTCTCCACCGGACCGGCAGCTGGATTCTCGCCTTACCTCGTCGGCTGTCTTGTCTGGGCCATCGGCCTTTCCCTAGGCGGAACGACAGGCTATGCCATCAATCCTGCTCGCGACCTGGGCCCGCGTATCGCGCACGCCACGTTGCCTATTGCCGGCAAAGGATACAGCGACTGGGGCTACGCCTATATCCCGGTATTTGGTCCATTCGCCGGAGCCCTTCTCGCCGGATTGCTTCTGCGCGCTCTAGGCGCTTAGGCAGTATCAACATAGAAGCGCAAGCGAAAGTATTTATTTCAGCAAAGAATTGTTCATCCTGAGCGATGCGAAGGATCTGTTTTCTTTTCGGTTAGCGAAAATGCAGACTGCAGTGCGTGACTGAGGAATGAACTGTTCAGCAGAGGAAGCGGTTCGCTTCAGCCTATCCGGTCATGAACGTTATCGGGACCGGCAGCATGTCTGGGCCGGCGAGAGTAGCACTCCAAGCTTGGAACGCGCCCTTCCCAGACGCGACATCACCGTTCCGACCGGACAGCTCAGCAGCCCCGCTATCTCCTGATAGGACAGATCCTCATATTCGCGCAACAAAATCACTTCGCGAAACTCATCAGAGAGTTGAAGGATCGCCTGACTAACCTGCTCCTGTTCTAAGGCGGTTATGAGCTGTTCGTGCGCGTCTCGTGCAGTCGCAGCGCCGGGTCCTGGAAGGAACTGATCGATGTCCACTCCGGACATCGGAACGGCGACTCTGGAGTTGCGCAATTGGTTGAGCCAGATATTTTTCAGAATCGTGAACAGCCAACCCTTGATATTGCTTTCTTTTCGCAGCCGCTTCGCGGCCGGGATGGCGCGAACATAGGTCTCCTGTACCAAATCCTCCGCATCGCTGCGATTGCGCGAAAGCACCATGGCATAGCTATACAGCCCATCGATATGCTCGAGCAGCAAATCGCTTTCCGAACCTGATCCATTTGATTTGAAAAACATAACTATTGACTCTCCGACTTGTATACGTCTTCTGCGGTGGCAGTGCAGGCCGAAAGTTCATGGTGGCAGGTAAACGGAAGAGGCTGATATCCCCTCTTTCGGACCCGACACTCTTGAAAGTCAAGGACGGGCTGAGTAGATCCGCTAGCGGATCTTTGGGAAGTCATATCCTGATCCCGAATTCCAAGCGCCCACAGCTTCTAAACCTGGTCAGTACTCGGAGTACTGGCGTTGCCGGCGGACTCGTCGCCCAGTGGCGGCGCAAAAGCTTCAATCAATGACAATTCGCCATCTACCTGTTCGGCTGACAGATTGATCTCCGGAGTAACTTCGAGATCAATGTAGGAAGCGCTTTCTGAACATGCATGGTTAGCTTGCTAGACATCCACGTTCCGTCCTGAGTAAAAATCGACCAGGGTTACACTAAGACCATCACAAACCACTTAGGTTCGGCGCGTGTTTTTGATTCTGTGATTTTGTCTTTATTCCTGTGAATAATTGCGATTTACATCTCGAGCGTCTTCGCTGCCCTTCATCGGGAACTCAGAACGCTTAGTTAGGGAAGCGTTTGTATTTCCAGAGGCATTTCTGGCGCGCTGTATAATGATGTGCAGGCCCGGTCGGAAACGCCCGCAATACGACGCCTCCCATGCCCCTCATACAATGACCGCTCCTCGGGAGGCAGTTGACGGGGGACACCATACGCGACGACACCAGTTCATAAAATCCAAATAGCTAACTGGCCACACAGCTGGTGCTTTCGCAATATACATCTATGTGAGGAAGGATGTTTAGTACGGATCGCGCGCAGAACATTGCGACTAACCCGCCGGACAACAACCGATGCCTCGTATTCTTTCAAGGCAGACCGATGGCATAGGCCCTGTTTTTAACGCAACCCCACTCGGACCACCGTCGCCCTCGCTAACATTCCTGGTGGAGCGGCTTGAAGTAGACAAACTCGATTGGTGGACGCATTGGTTTTTCGATCAAATGCTCACTTTTTTCTTCCGGCCATCGACGGTGGATTGTTCTATTCGGGAAGAAGATTCCGTTCCCCTTTCCATGACTGGGGAGACGGTGGGGGTGCCTGTTCGAAACGACTCGGTCAGAGTGCGCTGGAATAGCCCGATAAGTATATTGGCAGTGCGTCTGTCGGATCATGCGCTCAATGAAGCTGCGCAAGAATGTTGCCGTAACGGACAACTTGAGCTTGCAATGCCCCTTACCATAGCAGATCAAAGACTTACCAGCCTGTTACGTTCTTTGGAGAACGAGCGCGCTGCCGGGTACCCATGCGGCCGGTTGTTTGTTGACACCATAGAATCGGCGATTTCGATATTACTTGTGCGCCAATATGGAACGTTTTCTGTTCCAGCCCGAAACGCGATAGGTCCGCTGAGTGCTGCTCGTCTACGACGGGTGTTAGAGTTCATGCACGCGAGACTAGACAATAGATTAAGTCTGAAAGAACTGTCGCAACATGCAGGATTAAATACAAGTCAATTATCGGCTCAGTTCAAGGCGAGCACCGGGTATGCTCCCTATCAATATCTTCTTCGCTTGCGCATTGCCCGCGCCAAGCAATTACTGCGCGATCCTAAGTTATCGATTTTAGATGTTGGCTTTACGGTTGGATTTGATAATCAGAAGCATTTTGCGACCGTGTTTCGGCGTATTGTCGGTGCGACACCTTCATTCTATCGCCGGCATAGTTAGTGCCTGGTATTTAAGCATCCTTCTTCCCTGCTGACCAAAGGTTTTTCCCTGAAGCGTTGCTGGGAACTCAAGGCGAGCCTGATCACCAGCGGGCCGCCACAATCCCGCGAGTGATCTTGATCGCATCCCAATAAGCCTTGGCGAATGGAGCCTGCACTGGCTCTTCTGCCCTTCCAATCTGGGATCATTCTGAGCTTGACAAGCTTCCTTCGAAAACTCTATTCTGCAAAAACTCGAGTATTGAAAGCTTTCATTTCGAATGCAACAATGGGGCGAAATGTCGCCTTTGAATAGTGCTGAGTTATGCCACATAAAGATATATAGGAGCGACCTCGTGTTCCAACCTGAAACTTACGCGGTAGCTCTCTCCTTTATGGTAATAACGATGCTTTGTTGGGGATCCTGGGCCAACACGATCAAGCTCTGTCCCGGATATAGATTTCAGCTCTTTTACTGGGATTATGTGCTGGGCCTAATTGCCGGCGCGCTTCTTTTCGGCCTCACGCTCGGGAGCTTTGGCGCAACAGGACGATCTCTCATTGCAGACATACGGCATGCAGGTGCTTCGAATATCCTTTTCGCAGTAGCCGGCGGGGTGATATTCAACGTGGCGAACCTGTTGCTCGTGGCCGCTATCGAAATCGCGGGACTGGCCGTGGCATTCCCGATTGGGATCGGACTGGCACTCGTCATCGGCGCCACCAGCAGTTACATCCTCTCACCGACTGGAAACCCAGTGCTCTTGTTCAGTGGCATCGCGCTGGTTGTGGGAGCCATTATTTTTGACGCGGTCGCGTATCGCATTCGCGAAACCGGGCATCGCTCGCTGAGTGCGCGCGGCATCATCATCAGCCTGATTGCGGGTCTGCTGATGGGAAGCTTCTATCCGCTCGTAGCGCAAGCGATGAGCGGTGCGGAAGCACCTGGGCCCTATGCGACCACGCTGTTTTTCGTGCTGGGCGTGACGTTGTGCGCTCTACCCTTCAACTATCTTCTGATGCGCCGTCCGCTGGACGGAGCCGCGCCGACATCGATGAGCGACTACTGGAATGCCAATGGCGCCTGGCATCTCTTTGGCATCGCTGGCGGGGCAATCTGGTGCACTGGCGCGGTGCTGAACTTTGTCGCATCCCGGACCCACATTGTAGGTCCGGCAGTGTCGTATTCCATTGGACAGGGTGCGACGATGGTATCCGCGGCCTGGGGTGTATTTGTGTGGCGAGAGTTCGCCGGCGCACCCACGCGATCGAAACAATTCTTGATCTGGATGTTTGTCTTCTTCCTTTGCGGGCTGAGCGCAATCGCTCTGGCTCCCATTTTATGGAATTAGGATAACCATAGTGTCTGAAGCCGGAGGGGCGATGGAGACGGGGAAGAAGCCGGTCGTCGTGGTGGGCAGCATTAACATCGACCTGGTTACGAATGCGGAACGTATCCCGGTAGAAGGCGAGACTGTGTTCGGCAGGGATTTCCAGATCTATCCAGGGGGCAAAGGCGCGAACCAGGCCGTGGCCGTGGCAAAGCTTGGGTATCCGGTACGGATGATTGGACGCCTCGGAAACGATTCTTTTGCGCCTCAACTTCGCGCCCATCTTGAGCAGGCGGGAGTGGATCTCACGGGGGTTCAATCGACGTCGGGGTCTTCGGGGGTAGCTGTCATCATAGTCAGCCCGACTGGCGAGAACTCTATTGTCATCACACCGGGAGCAAATTATCTGGTTACACCTGAAGACCTGGACCTCCATCTCGACATCATCCGGTCAGCCGGGGTGGTGCTGACGCAGCTTGAGATCCCGATTGAAACGGTTCAACACCTGGCGATAATCTGTTCTCGCGAGGGCATTCCTCTCATCCTTGATCCTGCCCCATATGCCGATTTGCCAAAGGAACTCCTCCAACGAATCGCATGGTTCACTCCAAATGAAACAGAAGCCGAGTTCTATATCGGCAATAACAGGAACGGAGAAGATCCATCTTCGATAGCGAAGACGTTGATGGCGAAGGGCGTCAAAGGAGTCGTGCTCAAACTGGGAGCTGGCGGTGTTTATCTCGCGTCGAGCGACGGACTTGCTGAGCGGCTGCAATCGTTCTCCGTCGATGCTGTCGACACGACGGCGGCAGGAGATGCTTTTAACGGTGCCTTCGCAACGGGTCTATTGATGGAGATGGGACCGATTGAAAGCGCGCGCTTCGCCGCCGCCGCCGCTGCCATATCCGTGACGCGCGCGGGAGCTCAACCTTCCATGTCGTCGATGGATGAAGTGAAACAGATGCTTCAGAGCAACAACCATCACACGTTGAACCACTCAGAGGAAAATGCCAGATAGTCGACCTTATAACAACCCAGGCCTGATTGCCACTGCACAATCGGAACTTAAGGCAGATATTGTATGGCGATCCACGGATCAAGGTGTTCTCTACTCTCCTTACGGAGCGGCGCTTCACTGCATTACGTCGCCAGTCCACAACTTGGCGAAAAGTATCCGACAAGCGATGCACGGCACAATACACACCTCTGTCCTCTTGGCTGTGCTTGTCACAGCTATCAGCACCGTCGCACAGGAACTGCCTGTAGCCAAGCCAGAGGAAGTGGGTCTGTCTTCAGAACGGCTTGAGCGGATTGCCACGGTGGTACAGCGAGACATAGATGAGCAGCGAATCGCCGGCGCTGTCACAATGGTCATTCGTCATGGACGAGTGGCCTGGTTCAAGGCGCAAGGCATGATGGACAAGGAAGAAAACAAGCCCATGCATCCCGACACCATGTTTCGCATCTGCTCGATGACCAAGCCTGTCACCAGCGTTGCAGTCATGATGCTGTATGAGGAGGGCTACTTCCTTCTTGACGATCCCATATCGAAATACTTGCCTGAGTTTAAAAATCCTAAGGTGCTGGTGAAACCAGCATCGGGCGAACCGTACGTCATCCCGTCCACCCGGGAAATTACCATTCGCGATCTTTTGCGACATACTTCAGGTCTCACCTATAACTGGGATCCCACTCTTGGCCCCATGTACAAAGATGCAAATGTGGCACACGGCCTGTTACAGTACGACGGGACACTTGAGGAAAGCGTAAAGCATCTGGCCAGCCTCCCTCTTCTTTTCAATCCAGGTGAGCGTTGGGAATATAGCCTGGGAGTGGATGTTCTCGGACGCCTGGTCGAAGTAATTTCTCATCAAACACTGGATGAATTCTTCCGCACGCGTATCTTTCAACCGCTGGGGATGAAGGACTCATACTTCTATCTTCCGAACAATAAACTCGACAGGCTGGCGACGGTGTACACGTATGATTCAGAAAAAGGTCTGAATCGTTTCCCCAAAACGCCGATCGCAGAAGGATCTTTCACCTATTCTGCTGACTATCCGTATCGCGGCCCTCAAAAGCTATTTTCAGGGGGCGCGGGTCTCACATCTACGGCCACGGACTATGCGCTTTTTTGCCAGATGCTGTTGAACGGCGGTAAGGCAGGCAACGTACGTCTCCTGAGCCGGAAGTCCATCGAACTTATGACCTCGGATCAGTTGGGAAAGATTAGTTCCGATAAGAGTTTCGGACTGGGGTTTGACGTAAATGGTTTGAAGGCGCCTCTGTCCGAACTTGGGTCGGTGGGAGAGTACAACTGGGCAGGCTTCTTCGACACGAAATTCACCATCGATCCCAAAGAACAGATGATCGTAATTTTTATGGCTCAGCTACATCCCTTTGGAGGGCTGAAGCTCGATCAGCAGGTTCCCGTGCTCGCTTACCAGGCAATTATTGATTGAGATTAAGACTCATGTCCAAACTCACTACCTCAACGAAGGACGTCGCGATTTGAGTATTTCCCGTTCCTTTTTCGCGGTGCTGATGTTCACTTTGGCAATGCACCCATTTCTCTTTGCAACCACGGCAATGCAGAATACCGCGGACAAGCTGTCCATCACTGGCAAAGATTACGAATTAGAAGTTTCGCACGACGGTTTTCAAATCACGATCCGACGCGCGGGTGAGGTTATCTTTCAGAGTGCGGGACCAGCGGACCCTCTCCCTAATCTTGGTTTTGTCCATCACGGTGAGCAACAGCGTGTAACCAAATTGCAGTCGTTCGCTGAATCTCATGGAGAGGGTGTACTGAATTATGAAACGACCGTCAAAGGAGTAACAGCGAGAGTTGAAATATATGCGGAAGAGGACCGCATCCACTTTAAGACGTGGCTCCTGGGTGACGCTGTTCAGGCTCCCAACTTAAGATATCGGCTGTCCCCATCTGGATATTGGTATGGTGGAGGATTTCAGGGGTTTCGCAGTCCGCAAATATTGCCGTTGAATCGGGCCGTGATTGAGCGACGTCTCTTCTTCGCGCAGGGAGCTTCTCAAGGTACTCCGATCTGGTATTCAACCAAGGGTGTTGCTCTCTGGATAAAAACTCAGCACGAGTTCTTATATTCCATCGATGCTTCGACGGACGGAAAGGAAGATCGTCTACTCAATATAGAGATGCCGGGCGTTTCGTCTCTCTCTTATGACATCTTGATTGCCGAAAATATCCGTGAGGTCATTCGACTTCTGAACCGCGAGATCGGTTTCGCTAAAACAACTCCTCCGGCTGAATATTTTCAAACGCCAATCTACACCACCTGGGTCGAGTACAAGACTGATGTATCTCAAGCCAAGGTACTCGAATTTGCTCATGCGATTCGCCGGAACAATCTGCCGGCCGGAGTCATTGAGATTGACGACAGATGGGAAAACAAATATGGAGATTTACACTTCGATGCGGTAAAGTTTCCGAGCCCAAAGGTCATGACTGACGAATTGCATCGGATGGGATTTCGCGTCACTTTGTGGATCCATCCTTTCGTCAACGTCGATAGTGACACCTTTAAAGATCCGCAGATTCAACACCTCCTGATAAAGGACCTCTCGGAAAAACCCGGGCTGACTAAATGGTGGCAAGGCGATGCGGCTATCTGGGATTTCACGAATCCAAGTAGTGGGCTCAAGTTTAGAGAGAGGCTTCAGCGCTTACAACAAGACGATGGCTTCGATGGATTCAAGTTTGATGGAGGAGATGTGAATCTTCTGCCGGTCGATCTTGTCACATTCCATCCAATCACGGCTGCAGAATATGCCGATGTTTACAATCGCGAAGCCACGGCACGCTTCCAGTGGTCAGAAACACGCGCGGGTGTCTACTCACAGCCGCTTGGCGTGGTGCAGCGACTCATGGATAAGCAATCCGTTTGGGGTGTTGAGAATGGACTGGCGGCAACTGTGCCGGAGGCAATTCTCATGTCGATGCGTGGCTTCGTCTACTTGATGCCCGATATGGTTGGTGGCGATCAATATGACAACGACCGCATAGACAAGGAATTATTGATTCGGTGGGCACAAGCCTCCGCGCTTATGCCGCTTCTGCAGTTCTCGCTGGGCCCGTGGCATTTCGATGACGAAACAGTTACGCTTTGTCGCCGGGCGAGCGAACTTCACCTCAAGTTCTCGCCATATATAATCTGGTTGGCGAAGGAAGTGCCTGGAACGGGTCAGCCAATCATTCGTCCAATTTGGTATAACTTCCCAACCGACAAGACCGCTGAAACCATTACGGACGAGTTCATGGTGGGAGACGCTCTTTTAGTGGCGCCAGTGTTAGCGAAAGGCTCGAAGAGTCGAGACATTTACCTTCCTGCCGGGCAATGGGTTGATTACAAGACAGGCGAGACCATCGAAGGCGGGAGGATACTCAATGCCTATCCGGCGCCTCTTGATACGCTGCCACTCTTCATCACCCTCAAAGCCTCGTCACAATTCAGACCTGGACAATGACTCCTCAGAGACTATGCAATCGTATTTGATTCCGGCTCATGGCAAGATTGAGATGCGTGCCCCCAACCTTCGACCTGATTTTAAAGGAGGAAAGCGGGCAGCCTGATGGAGCGATCTTCACGAAGAGATTTTTTGAGATCGATGGCATTGTCACTAGCCGCCAACCATACAGGTGCGATCAGAATAGCTTCCGCCGCGGCGCCGGCCCCGCCAGTCGCCAGGAAGAATCTATTTGAACTTGTACCACCAGCCGTAAGCGGCATCTCATGGCGGCACACCAACGGAAGATCGCCCGCATACTATCTGCCTGAATCGACCGGCGCAGGATGCGCATTTCTCGATTTCGATAACGATGGTTGGATGGATATCTATCTTGTGAATAGCGGTCAAAGTGATTTCTACAACCCTCAGGTGCCGCTAAAAAATGCACTCTATCGTAACAATCGCGATGGCACTTTTACCGACGTAACCGAGAAAGCTGGAGTTCCTGGGAATGGGTACGGGATGGGGGTTGCTGTCGGTGACTATGACGGTGACGGCTATCCTGACTTGTATGTTACGCAGTATGGCCGCAGCATCCTCTACCACAACAATGGCGACGGCACCTTCAGCGATGTGACGGAAAAAGCTGGGGTAGCCGCTCCTGGATGGAGTTCGAGCGCAGTCTGGTTCGACTATGACAATGATGGGCGTCTTGACCTATTCGTTTGCCGGTTCGTTAACTTTGACAAGTCCGCCAACAAGTTTTGCGGCAATGAACAAACCGGAGAACGCTACTACTGCATACCTAGCGTATATGCCCCAGCGCGCAGTTGGTTATTTCACAACAATGGAGATGGCACATTTACTGACGTCAGCAAAGAGTCGGGGATTGCCAGCGTACTCGGCAAGGCCTGGGGCGTCGTCGCGACTGATACTAATAACGACGGATGGATGGACCTTTTCGTAGCTAACGATACTGAGGCCAATTTCCTCTTCATAAATAACCGGGGCAAATTTGAAAATGTAGGCTTCGAAGCAGGAGTGGCCTATAGCCAGGACGGCCGGCCACGCTCAGGCATGGGTGTTGATTCCGCGGATTACGATCAGGATGGTTGGCAGGATTTATTCGTTTCGAATGTCGATCACGAGATGTATTCGGTCTATCACAACAGCCACAACCAGACTTTTGATGATATGGCGGGAGTATTTGGAATCGGGAGTATTACCCGGTTGATGAGCGGATGGGGAGTAAAGTTTTTCGATTATGACAATGATGGAAATTTAGATCTGTTGATTGCCAACGGACATCCGGATGACAAAATCGAGTCTCATTCCGACCGTGTCAAGTATGAGGAACCGCTACTTCTGTTTCATAACAACGGAAAGAGTTTCAAAAACGTAAGTTCCACGGCGGGTCCTGCATTTGCTCAGAACTTGGCTGCTCGTGGCCTGGCAATCGGGGACTTTAACAACGATGGTGCTCTCGATGTGCTGATTGCAGTGAATAATGGTGCGCCGGTTTTGCTTAAGAATACTGCCGCTTCCGGCAACCACTGGTTAGGCATTCGGCTCATTGGAAAGAAATCGAATCCGGATGCAATCGGAGCTCTCATCACCTGGCAGGCTGGAACCCTTAAGCGCAGCCGCCTCAAGATTGGTGGAGGCAGCTTTCTTTCATCGCACGATCCTCGTGAAGTGTTGGGGATCGGACCACTGACCAAAATCGATCGCCTCGACATCCGGTGGCCGCAGCCTAGCGGCAAAATAGAAACGTTCACAGACCTTCACGTCGATCGTTATATTACGATCGTGGAAGGCTCCGGGATTAAGCACCCTTAAGCGCAGCAGAAGTTACTGCCGACGCTCGATGATGGCTGCAATATCTTCGTGATAAGCAGGGGAAGATAGCAGCAGCGATCCATTGCTAGTCACGTTTTGCTTCCCGAAGGTTTTGGTTTTACCGGGATTGAGCCAGGTGATTCGCCATTTACCTTCCGGTACAACACATTGCATTGCTAGTTTCTGCTCGCGACTATCGATCACTAATTGCTTTTTTGGATCGACCCCTTCCAGCCTCCCATGATGTACATATAGCAAGTAATATCGCCCCTCGATGCCGAGAACGCGAGCGGACGTTTCGGCAGGAAGTTCTTTCGGCAGGAAGTCGTTGATAGGCTTCATTGCGAGCAGGTCGGGAATACGAGAAAACACTTTGTTTAGAAAACCCAGTTGCTTCCGCAATCGAACTCCACCTCCGCCGGGTTGCGTGGGTGGATAGGCGTAGGTGCCGTTCTCATGTCCCACCGTGAAAGAGAAATCCAGATGATCGTAGATTGCACCTCCCGCAGCAAGAAAGTCCCATCCCTGAACCCTGTAGGTAGCATCACCCGTACCATCAAAGCCGGTTTCGTCAAAGCTGATTGCTCGATTTAGACCATAGTTGAGCTGCACTGAATCAGGAGGCCGGGAATAATGAAAATTAAAAATGCTGACTATCTCATTTGGGTCTTCTACTTTTACCGACCAGTTGGCGATGTTTTGAGCTATTAAATGCTTCTTCGGAAGATTAGTCTCGGCAGCATGGATAGCATGGGCAATATATCGCTGCCAGTCCAGTGTCACTCCCGCATAATAAGGCTCGTTGATGATCTCGTAGTAGAGATTGTCGAATGAGTTAAGTTCGGTCACAACCTTCTCTACCATCTTCTCCTGGATACGAACCATGCTCATGTTCTTCAACGTGTACACATCTTCGCGATTCGTAACGGTAGCGCCATTCACATTATTGTCCGGATACAACGGACTCAACTTCCACGCCTCATCGCCATAGAACGTGCAAAATAGAGACAATTCAACGACGATGCCTCGGCGCTGTGCCTCCTTCATGAAATTCCTGAACCGTAAAAAAAACGCTGGGTCCCATGCCTCCAGGTCAAACCTATATGTGCCGTTCGAAGATACGGAAGTGACTTTAAGCCACGGAGTTAGAAGCGCCTGCGGACGCGTGGACAAACTGTTGTCGATAATATCCGCTGCTTGTCGCTCTCGATATACTCCTGTAAATATACGCACTAGATTTAGATGGTCATGTTGCACTGTGTTGAGATAACGAACGTAGTCAAAATCACCGTTTAGGACTGCGCCATAATGCTCGGTAGAACCGACCAATACCGTCGGCCGTCCATCCAGGACGAAGTAATGTGGATTCGCCGGTGCTAATGAAAGTGCGTCGGTAAAAGCGAACGCCGGCGGAACAGTCTCGCTCAGGAGCGTTGCGGCAATGCCCAAGGCGCAAAGCCACAAAAGCCTCGCCCATTGTATCGAGCTGCTTTTATGCTTCCTCACGTAAAAAAACTGATTCATGCGTTCAGTAATGCTCCTCTGGCTTTATTTTTTGCTCGATTTCAGTGAAAGATTTCATCTTCCACCTCATTTGCTAGTCTCAGACAAACGTACGAGAGCAACTCCGTGAGGATTGACGGTCGTTGCATATTGCCCTTCACTGTGTCCAATATTCTTCTGCCTCCAGACGTCGCGGACCGTCTGCGTCCCAGCAAGACCAAGTTGATTCCATTCCACGCTCATCTTCTTCTCTTCCCTTCCCAGGTTGAAGAGACCCAGCGCGAGACTACCGTCAGCCATTGGTTTCGCTAGAATGAATTCGCTGTCGTTCTTAGCAATGACCTGCGCCTGTCGACCCAGAGCATCCTGGTCAATATCGATCACCTCGGAATTGCAGAGGATATTCAGCGTAAAGGGATCAAGCTTGCTCATATCGCCAGAGAAAAAGAGCGGTGAGGCCATGAGCACCCACATGGACATATAGCTGTACTGCTCGTCCGGAGTCAGGTCCGTCAGTTTCGCGGGTTGGACAAAATCATGCGCGTTTCCAATATTGCCAATCAAGATGTAGTCTGGGTCGTTCCATAAGCCAGGGGCTGCGAAATCCGCATGCCTGGCATTTGCGAATCCGACAGTGTAGAAACCGGGCAGCGATGTTCTAGGTTCGATGCCCAGATCACCCGTGGTACGCCAGGAGTTCGCTCCTACCGAGTCGCCCCATGACCACACGTCACCTTGTCCGTATTGGCAAAGATTGAACACGATATCGCGGCTCTGCTCTTTCAGCAAGTTACCCATTAGCGTGTAGGGTTTGTTATAGTCCTCAGTGGTTCTGTGGCCCTTTGGAGGAACGAGCGAGCCATAGGAACACCAGTCGTACTTGAGAAAATCAAAGCCCCAGTCAGCAAATTTTTGGGCATCTGCTTTTTCGTGCTGGTAGCTGCCTGCAAATTCCGCACAAGTAAGAGGGCCTGGAGAACTATAGAGTCCCGCCTTGAGTCCCTTGGAATGAATGTAAGCCGCCAAAGCCTTCATGTCGGGGAAGCGGCGATTGGGACGAATTGCGCCATCGGCATCCCGGGGAGCGCCGCCGAGCATGGGGTCGTCCGATCCAGGCTTAACCATCCAGGCATCATCGATGTTCACGTACTGATAGCCGAAGTCGGCCATACCGGACGCAACCATCGCGTTTGCCGCATCACGCATGACTGCATCTGTGACACGGTCATAATGCGTATACCAATCATTCCAACCCATCGGAGGCGTTAGCGCAATTCGGTCCCCGACAACGATAATAAATTTCCGAGTGACTGTACCTTTTCGATTCGTAGCTTTGAGAATGACAGGATACGAACCATCCACTTGCGGAGCCAGGCCTTCGATGATGCCCGTCTCGTTATTCAGTGTCAACGATGCTGGAAGCCCCGTGGCGGAGAATTGAAGCGGTCTTTGACCAGTACAAGGTATGCGATAAAGAAATGGCTTACCGCGGCGGGCACCATAAACGGTGGGTCCGTTTATCTTAGGCTGAGGTCCTGGCTTAGGCGTCAAAATAGGACCGCCTGAAGCGGAAGCAGCAACAGCATGCAGGAAGGTAGTAGTCAGGGCAAACCTCAGGAACTTCGCCACTGCCCGCCATTGCGTAGCTGGAATTCTTATCTTACGCAAAGTCGAAAGAGATGGAGTGGATCGTTGGTACATTGTTTTTTCCTTAAAAACTGACTACGGCCTGATGGGTATTTCCGGGGAGAAAGAAGTCTCCATTCTCCTGCCGTTCGATGGACTTCCCATCGGCCGTCAGCTTAACGCTATGACCTAGTGGCCAGCGCAGAACGAATCCGTCAGGCGGAGCAGCGCTGCCATTGAAGCGAAGAACACCACCCTGTGGACTGCCGTCGTAACTCAAGGAACAGATACCGAAATAAGTATGTAGTCCTCGCACCGTAATCTTTTCCGGCTGTTCGAGCCAATTGTCAGGAACACCGGCAAGCAGCACAAGCCGGTCACCTTCTTCAAAAACGAAACAGTCCCGCATCAGGTGCCAGAATTCGGCGATGGCCCATCCATGTGGCATGGCAATGCTCTTATTCGCGCCTGGATTTTTTATGCTGCGAGGCCACGTCGTTCGTACGCGCTGCCAGCCCCCCGTAGCACTTTCACCGCCCTCATCGAATGCATACCATCCCTTCATATGGGAGTGGTCCAAGTGTTGCTTCAACGTCAGGTGGCCAGCCTCGCGATTTCCGGCGAGAAGGCTCTGGTGTGCCGTTGCCAGCGGAAAGTAGCGCCAGCTTTGAGGTGTCTGCGGACCTACCCGATGAAACTGGTCATATGCTTTTCCCGAATTCAATGGATACAAGCGGCAAGGCCACAGTACGGAGTAGCTACCATAGAGCTTGCCGAGATTTGCACCAAACTTATTGTCATAGATCTTCCAAAGAGAGTCTGCGGTTGTCGCCCAGGCATTCGCATCGGATCTATTGTTAACGGCATTCGCGAGGATAACTGCTCCCCGCAAACCTGCGATGTCAAAAGCTTCGGTATATTCCGGATGAAAGCCGTCGCAGCGGCCAGGTTTCAATTCCTCTCGCTTGTCGATAGGTAGAGCATCACCAAAATCAAGGCTGTTGTGATTGACCCAGTGCGGCTCCGGAGCAGTTCGCAGATACGTGATCAAAGAGGCGAGCTTCTGGACAGAAGGATAAACACGCTCGAGCCAGGTCCGATCACGCACATAAAGCCATTGCTGGCTCATAATCCACAGCACCTGGCCAGGATTGTCCGCTTCAGGATAAGGACGTCCGTTGAACGGATGCTCGATCAGGTAATCCAATGCCTTTATAGCCAAATCCGTCATGCCAGACTTCTGCATCATGTTAGCGACATACATGCCATCACGGTTAAATACGTTGTAGTTGATGACGGCGACGTCCGGCGCTCCTTCATTCATGCAGAGACTCGCGTGGCCGAGGATCGTCTGCATGCTCTCTCCCCATCGCGCATCCGGCACCTGTATTTGCAAAGCGCCCACCATATCGTTCCAGTACTCGGATGCCTGGCGGAAAATGTCCTCCGAGCGGAGTGAACGATAAGTAGAGAGTCCCAGGTCCGGCTGAAGTATTCCACCCGTTTCAGCATTCAAAACCGCAACGTCAACCATCGCGTCCGCTTTGAAGTCCACCCACTTATGCCGCGCAGCATGGCGACCGGGCAACACGGGACAGATAAATCCTATAGACTTTGTCTCTCCCGCTCGTAAGACGATGTCGAATGCGAGTGCTCCCGAACAATCACCGCTCACGGACTGCGCCGACTTATCTGAAGGCAAATGCCCCGCAAGCGCAAACCGCCCGATAGTGTCGGTCGCAGAAACACCGGCTTTTGAAGCGGGTGCTTCTGCCACCAGCGCAGCGCGGCGATTCACCAGAAGCGCATCGCCCTTGTCACTGACTTCAAGTTGATTCACATCAAAGCCAGCCGGGCCAAGAGGACGCAGCGCGGCATAGACCATAACGTTACGTGAACTATTCCCGATATTTTTGACATGGAGACGAGAAGCAACGATGAAGCTCTCGCCATCAGGCACACTACGGCTGACCTGGCAGACTTCTGTCCTGACCTCGATATCTCCGGCATTCCAAAGCACCCACGGGATAAGTCGTCCTTGAGGACTTAGACCGTGGCTGGTGCGCACATGCTCCATTGTGGGAGCCGTCAACTTCCTCGAGTGCGGATCGAAGATCCAGAAATAAATGCCGTAACTACCGAACCCAGGCGAGAAATTTCCCTCGGCTTCAACAAACGTCTTGAGCGTATCCAGGGCATTCGCTGAGCCAATCGGAATATGAACTTTGCCACATGGGTCCAGAAAGCTCAGATCTTCACTTATCTGGCTCAGCAACGACTTGGCACCGCCGATCGTCAGAGCAGCAAGTGCGAGAAACGTTCTCCTCGTTTGCATGTTTCCCCTTTTTGAATGCATCCAGGTCAAGCGTCTTTAAGCCCGACGTGCGTGGAAGTTATTCCGCGTCCACAACACAACGGAAGCCTATTGAGCCCGAACGGTCTTTGCTGGGAGAGATTAATAAGTACTTGCCGTGCTCGTGTAGTTTGTAAGCCGCGGGAAAATACCAGAGAGAACCTGCGGGCTGATAATAGCCGCTTCCTCTCAGGATTGCCGCGCGCGTATGGTCATCGACGTACTCGTCCGTCCATTGCCACACATCGCCGACCAAATCCATAACGCCGAAGGGACTGGCTCCCTTTGGAAACGCATCGACATCTGTTGGCGCGCGCATAGTTCGGCCATGATCGGGCGGAGGCGCTGCATCGACATTCCAGTCATCACCCCACGGATACGTTCGATGATCATTGCCCTGCGCTGCGTACTGCCACTCCCATTCGTGAGGCAACCGTTTGCCGGCCCAGTTCGCATACGCTCGGGCATCTTCAAGCGACACCCAGGTTACCGGCTTCTTCGCCCATCCATCCGGATACTGACCGTTCGTCCAGTTGCGAAGAAAGTTGTGATCATCCTTAGGCCGATAGCCGGTGCTGTCTAGAAATTTCTTGAACTGTGCATTGGTGACGGGATACTTGTCGATGTAGTAGCTCTTGACGGCGATAGTATGCAAGTGATGACGGCGCGGCGAACTTTCCCACGGGTACTGCACGTCAAGTCCTTCGCTATTGTCTCCCTCGATCTCGACACCGGAGACACGAAAATCAAAATCGCCAGCCTGCACCTTGACCATGCCATCGGGCGCGGCTGCAGATTTTTGCGTTGGCGCAATGGGAACGATCTCCTGCTTTAACGGCTTCCACTCGCTCGAATACTCCTTGAGTTGTTTAGCAGTCAACGTCTTCATTTCCGAAAGAAAGGTAGAGGGGCCCGAATCGGGTTGTGACGTCGCAAGAATCGCGCCGTATCCTTGCGCCTCCATTCCGAACTCTAGCGTTGCGGACTCGCCTTGAATCTTCGGCGTGA
Organism: Terriglobales bacterium; assembly: GCA_015655315.1. Taxonomy (GTDB): domain Bacteria; phylum Acidobacteriota; class Terriglobia; order Terriglobales; family Acidobacteriaceae; genus Alloacidobacterium. The sequence goes on along the minus strand of JAATFH010000002.1, from coordinate 18,726 downwards.
GTTCGATTCCGTGATAAACGTCGAAGTACTTTATACCAGCCTTGTAAGGAATGCGAATCTGGTTGCCTTCGATGTCATACTTGTTGCGGTTGACAAAGGTCCAGAGGGTCTGACCCTCTCCGGGAAACTTTGAAGCGAACGAGCCATATTGCAAGGTTGGCGTATGCGGCTCCCACGTCGGGCTGACAAGGAGCGGGAAAAATTGTCGTTCAATCTTGGCGATACGGCGCAGTGCTTCGGCGTCGTGCGGCGTAATCCCGTTCCAGACGCCCCATATGTTTTCCCAGCTCACGTAACCGACTCCATTGAAAAAAGCGCCTTGTAGATCGTCGGTTTTATTACGCGCCCACCGATTGCATACGTTGACCATGTGGCGCGTCTCAAGCCACTTCATCTTACTGATCTTCGGTTCCCAGCTATTATCCCAATAACCCCAACTTTGCAGGTCCCACATGAGGGCTTCATCGCCCGCGAATTCGTTTTCCGGTTGAAAGACCAATGGATGGCCAACTTTGTCGGCAGCTTCAAAGTAGGCGCGCGGAACGCCCGCAAAAGTATCTCCGTTTACGCCATCCGCGTTAATTTCAGTCATCAACTTCGCGACCGCGTCCCATAGCGGTAGCCCTTCAGGCCGAGTGCCAACATCCCACGGCATCATCGGAAAGAAAACCTTCACGTTGTGACGATGAAAATCGTCGACCAGTTTGCGAAGTGCGGGCAGCCCACCCGGTAGATCGTGATAGAAGTCGAACAGATTCCGATCATCAATCCCCAGGTTCGGATAGACGGGCCAGATAAGTACGCTATCGACTCCACCATATCGAGTGTCGAGATCATTCAGATAGCGATCGACAGTATATTGACCCTTTGTCGCGTCGTAGAGATAGCGGTCTTCGACCATTACCTGCGGGGCAATGAAGTTGCGCTGCGCCCACTGCAGTTCGGGCCGGCGGTATTCAGCGTCGTTATATCCAATTCGGGTGAGATATTCCGCACGCCAGGCCTGAATATCGGATAACCAGTTCTGGAATTCGCTGGGACGCTCGCGCGCATAGCCTTCCATCTCACCCAGCCAACTCGGGGCAGGTGGAGCGGATGCCGGTCCCGGAATCTGCTCTCCCGTGGGACGGTACTTGTTCAGCTGGGCGACCAGAGTGCTTGTAAATAGAGCAGACACTAATATGTAGGACTTGTAAGCTTTCATTCCAAATCGTCCAATCTCGGAGTACTGTGTATTGACGTGATGAAGACTAGGGAAGCCAAAGTGTTTCTTGCAATTTAAACGACGTGATTTTCATTTCACTTCTGCTAACTGGGTGGTGGACCGCTCGTGTTCCGACTTCTGCATGCTCTGCGAGGCAGCTAACTCTGCTTTCGCACCCTCGCTCTGGCCCATCTTGTTTAATAATCGAGCATTCTGAAAATGAGCTTTGGCGTTTCGATCGTCAAGGCGAAGGGCCTTCTCAAGATTCCTTCGTGCGGAAGCCAGGTTCCCTGAAGAAATCTGCACTTCCGCCAAGTCGACTAGAATCATCGGATCGTCAGGGCGCAGAGCGATTGCCTGCTGAAGCTCGCGCAATTCAGCGGCGGTAGCACCTTTGGCTTTTTCGATGAGCGCGAGATAGTAATGCGCAAGTCCCGCCAGCCGCGCATTCTGCTGAGCAATCTTCAGTTCGGGTATCGCCTTTTCAAAATCATTCGTTTCAACCCATAGATAGCCAAGCGCGAGATGAAGACGGCCATCATCCGGATGCTGCTGAAGCGCTATTTTGTAGCATTCGTAGGCCTCGTTATAACGTCCGAAGTAAAGTTGTATAACTCCTAGTAGAAAATAGATATCAGGATCGGCATTCGGCTGTACTAACGCGCTCTTCAAGGCATCGACGGCCTCTCGCATGAGGTGCAGCTGCATACACGCAACTGCATAAGCTCTCCAGTCGTCAGCGCTTTGAACCGCGGCCTTGGCATTTTGAAGATATTGAGCGGCTTCCGCGTGATGGCCGCTCTGTTCTTCCACATTAGCCAGGGAGAGCATCAGTTGAAGGGATTGTGGAGAATCCACCAACGCTCGACGATAAAATTTTGCCGCTTCTTCCCAATCCCCATCGCTCCGATAGGCGTCGGCAATTTGCACCACCGCTTGTCCGGTGGAAAGATTCGACGCTTGCGCGAGCCACTGTTCAGCCATTTCCTTTAGTTCTGGTGTGCGAAAAAGACGGGCTGAGAGCAAAGCATCCTGGAGTGAAACATCGCGGCCAGCCAAGTCTTTGCGTATTCGAATCGCTGCCGCATGTTCGCCGGTGTGGTCCAGTGCGACAGCATAAAGAGCTTGCAACAAAGGATCTGGATCATGTCTCAGTGGCTGCAATACCTTGAGAGCTTCTCCAAAGTTCGCCTCATTTAAATAGGCCAGAGCCAATACTAACCGGCCATTGTAATTGTTTGGCTCCAGCTGCAAAAGCTTGAGAGCCGCCGTTTTAGACGCGATACCACTTCCCGCCAGAGCGTCGAGCAATACTATATTCTCGTAGGCTTTCGAGTTAGGAGACACGGCAATGGATTTCTGAAAAAGGTCCTCAGCCTCGCTTAGTCTCTGTTGTTTTACTTTTATTTCACCAAGCAAGTTATAAGCCTCTGAGGATGTAGAGCGCTTCGCAATAAGGGTACGCAAAATTGCTTCAGCTTCAGACAGATTACCGGCGGCAATTACTTCCCTCGCAGTATCAATCGTCGAAACACTTCCATTTTCCTGACCGGCCGAAGAAAACGGCCGGAGCGCAATAACAAAGCAGAGAACCGTGACCCGAAATACAGGAGACATATGTTGCAACTCAAACTACACCATCAGAACGCATACCGCAGTGAAAGTTGAAGGTTTCGTGGGGCGTAAGCACTGGTAATCGTTCCGAATGAACCGGGCGAATCCAGCGAGGTGCTCGGATCAGAAAGCTGAGTATGATTGAAGACGTTGAAGGCTGCTGCCCGGAATTCCAGGGAGCCCCATTTCTCAGAGAATAAGAACTTTTTGGCAAGGGTCATATCCGCATTGAATCGACCTGGGCCACGGGCAAAGCCGCGACCGGTGTCACCCAATGCTAGACTACTTACCCCAGCGTTAGGGTCAGTAGTACAAACTCCGTTTGCAAAAGTTTGGCTCGCCAGGCAGAACGCATTCAGATTGAGCCACGTACTGGCTTCTGCATTGCGAGAACTGTGAGATCCGTAAATCTTTCCTCCAACATAGTTGGCGTTCGCTCCAGCCGAGCCCGCATTAAAGGGAGCAGAGGAGCTAATCGTCAAAGGACCACCCGATTGCCCGTGCAGCACTCCACCCCACACCCAACCACCCAGCGCCATCTTCATAAGTTCGCCAGATTGTTTGAAAAACGGAAATTCATAGGTGTAACTCGCCGAAAAGACATGGCGGATATCTGACGGCGAAGCACCATAGTCTATTGCTTTGTTGCGAATGTCCCGGCAGCTGCTGACATTCGGCTCATTTGCAACGGAGGCGCAATCGCTGGTGGAGGAGCCGTAGGTGTAGTTCCCGAAAACAGCAAGCCCGGAAGAGAACCGCTTATTTGCGAGCAACTGCAGAGCGTTGTATCGCGAGTTTGCTCCCGATGAACGCCAGCCTATTGAGGCGAAGTTTTGATCGGGTCTTCTCTGCTGCTGGTTGAATTGATCGCTGGCGTTGGGAATGAAAAGTGGTGTGTTTATATCGTCATTGCTAAAGAGGTGCGTTCCCCGATTACCCAGGTAAGCCGCTGTGAATACCCAATCCTTGAAAAGCTCGAACTGGAAGTTTGCATTCCATTGATGAATTCGGCCGGAATTGAAGTTGGGGTCGAACCCTCCAATACTTTGGGGGCCCGCAGGGAAGACAAAAGATTTTGCCGCGTCTGACCCGGGAACCGGAGGCACGTATGGAAACAGATCGGCGCCGAAATAGGGATTGTCGGCGACGTGGTAACCACCCGGATGCAATGTAGCCGTGGTGTAGCTGGTTGCCCAGGGTGGGCCGACATTCAGCGTATTGTCCTGAGAGGTCATGAAATCTGAAAATATCCCATACGCTGCACGAATGGCCATCTTCCCATTTCCCAGTAAATCGTAGGCTAATCCAATCCGAGGGTTGAAGTTGCTCCATTTACTGTCATAACCGGCGCGCGCGACTCCGGGATCACCATAAAATACCAGTCCTGTAGGGGCATTGCTAAACACGGTTGATTGCTGCCCGGCGCGATACTCGGAAACCTTGTTATTGTCCTCGTAGTATCCGAGATTTGGGTCCCAACGAAGCCCGTAAGTGACCGTGAGTTTACGATTCATTTTCCAGCGATCCTGAGCGAAAAAGCCGAAGACAGGATAGCTTCGATGGGTGTTCTCTACCGAGGATTCGTCAAAAGCTCCTCCGATGTCGAGGAAGAAGTCAGCGAAGGGATTTCCAGTACTACCCGGCTGGCCAGCAGAATAGGAGACCTCTCCAGCGCCGCCATAGTTACCTAGTTTTGTTTGGTGTTGAATGCGCTGACTGTAGCCCGCTTCGATCGTGTGCCTTCCTTTAATGTAGGTGAAATCGTCGGAGATATTTGTCGTATCCGAAGTACGGGAATCCAAATAACCGTTGAAGATGGCGAACTGTGCGGGGCCTCCCCAGGAGTTGACGAATAGATGTACATCGGTGAGTTTGGCAGTAGTATCCGGAACTACTCCATTCACGCCGAGATTAGACCAATCTGCTACTGTGTTTACTTTACCTGGGGACAGGGCTACTTCCGTATGCGCGCCACCCACTGACAATGTGTTAAGCATGTTTGGAGTGATCGTATAGACCCAGTTCACAAAAATGTTCGTGAGGTGATGCGGATTGGAGATAGTGGAGAGTCCAGGTAAATTACCTGGAAGGCCGCAGCAACTGGCGTAGTCGTTGGACAAAGGATCCTGGAAATTGCGAGTGATGGTGAAAGCCACACGATGTTTTTGCCCCAGGTACTGATCGATTTTGCCTACATATGTATTGGTCTTGAGCTGCTTGACCGCATTCCAGGAAAACGACCCATCCGCGCCTGTAGTGGGAAGGATGTTATTTGCCAGCACACTATTCGCCAATGTCGAGAAGCTGCTGGTTGGCACCACACAGGTGACGGCGCCGTTTATCGTCGGGCAGCCGAATGGACTGTTGGTGAAATCACCACCACGCTCCGCGGGCGTGGGAAGCACAGATGTATTCGTAGTAAATTGAGACGGATTTGTATATTCGTAAGAGAAGAAAAAGAAAGTCTTGTTGCGACCGTTGTAAAGTTTCGGGATAAATACCGGTCCCCCGACATTTCCACCGATCCATTTCTGCGATCCGGGCGGCCGAGGCGTGTTGGTCCGATTAGACTCCCAATTATTGGCCGCCCATCCCTGATTCTGTAGATACGTCCATGCCGTACCATGAATGTCATTTGTTCCGGACTTAATGACTGCATCTATGTATGCGCCGCTGGACGCTCCGTACTTAGCGTCGTTAGCATTCGTGATGACAGAAAACTCAGCTATATTTTCCGGCTGTGTAAATGTTGTGTTTTCTTCTTGAGAGCCATTGAAGTAATTGTTTACATCTCCGCCGTCGACTTTGTAACTGTTCGAATTTGCCCGCGCTCCGTTGTACGACACACTACCGCCCCGCTGATTACCAATAACTACGGCACCAGGCTGAAGGAGCTCGACCTCTGCCCGAACATCGCGGCCTTGGACAGGCAAAGAGTCTAACGTTTCCGACCCCAGCGTTGTTTGGATCGTGGCATTGTCGGTCTGAACCTGCAAATCATGCGCTTCTACCTTCACCACTTCGCTGACTTTTCCGACTGACAGAGCGATATTCAGCGCGGTAGTGGTTTGTGATCGCACGGTGACATCGTTGATGACTGAAAGGCTAAACCCGTTGGCTTCGCAGCTTACTATGTACTTTCCCGGAGCCAGAGACTGGAAGGTATAAGACCCGTTTGAATTGGCGATCGCAATTGTCTCTCCGTTGGTATCGATGTTACGAGCTGTTAGCTTTGCTCCCGGAACTGAAGCTCCGGATGGGTCGGATATAGTTCCCGCGACCTTACCGGAAGTATCTTGCGCAAGCGCAATTGCGGCACTCATTCCAATTGCGATCAATACGACAAGCAACACCAATTTTTTTTTCATAGAGGCACCCTCCTCAGCGAAACGAAGTCTCTTGAATGGATCAACGCCGTGCATTCGGTCCTTATTTGTCTGTTCAGCGCTTGCATTTGGAAATAATGAAAGCTTTCAAAGTCAGCGTGCGATGAACAATAATCGGCACACTAAACCTTTGTCAAGCCGTTTTTATTACGATCTTTCCTCAACGAAGCGCTGGTATGAATGTGGCAATTTCTTGATCCGCGAGGGGTTTTTAGCTCATTTGCCTGTAGAGGAGACCATCCGTCATCAAACCGTGGCTATTTTGAAATGTTTCATGGATTTGTAAAATGAGAGGAGATTCGATTTCAATTTCAACGATTCATCCACGGTGAGGAGCAGCGGCCATGGCCAACATGAAAGAGATTGCGAGGATGGCAGGCGTGTCGCTTGGCACTGTGTCCAATGTCATTAACAAGACAGCGAATGTACGCGAACCAGTTCGGCAGCGGGTACTGGAGGCCGTTAAAACTGTAGGCTATCAGCCAAGCCAGCTAGCCCGGGGACTGCGACGAGACAAGACCAACACTATTGGGATGATTATTCCGGATATAACGAACCCGTTCTTCCCCGCTGTCGTACGGGGCGCAGAGGACGTGGCGTATTCAAATGGATACCGTTTGATTCTCTGCAATACCGACAACGATCACTACAAGGAACTTGTTCATCTCAACGAACTTCGTACCTACTTACCCACTGGCCTCATTGTCATCCCATCAAGCCTCAGCGACTTAACCGCGCAAGCGGAATCGTATCGCAAGAGCGGTACGGGGGTTGTGTGTATCGATCGGTTGCCCCGGCATTGGAGCGGTGATACGGTTACCGTTGATAATGCGAAAGTGGCGTTCATAGCGACGCGTGCTCTCCTCGAGTTGGGTCATAAGCGTCTTTCGATGATCACTGGCCCCTTGCATTTCACAAACTCTCAGAATCGCCTTAGCGGTTTCAAGCGCGCACTCAGAGGAGCCAAAATACAAATCTCGCCAGACTATATTCAGGAGGCGACGTTTGATAAGCAGGATGGATACTCAAAGGCGATGGTTTTGCTGAGAATGATACCCAGGCCTACAGCTATATTCGCCGGAAATGATCTGATGGCTCTAGGTGTGCTTCTGGCGTTGCGTGAGTGTGGGCTTCGCTGTCCGGAAGATATATCGGTAATGGGTTTCGACGACCTCGAGTTAGCGGAGACAACAAATCCTTCCCTCTCGTCTGTTTCTCAGCCAGGCTACCAGTTAGGAACTTCAGCCGCCCGCATTCTACTGGATCGAGTAAATGGAGATGAAGGACCTGCGAGGCACCTTGTTCTCGACACGGCACTTAAGATTCGCGATTCGATTGGTCCCGTGTCTCGTGCACGGTCGTAGCATCGCCGAAGGCAATGATCAACTGAGCTCCGATGAACCGGAGACCGTCTATCCCTGCTCTCTTTAAGCGCTTCGCCAGAAGACCTCTTAAATAAAACTTCTGTTTGGACGGATCACACGCCGCGCTTTGCGTAGTACTCCGCGATCCGTGTCTTGTTGAACTCGAATGGAACGTGACCTGAGCCGGGCACGGACAGCAGTATCCCGCGGTCCGGTGTATGAGGATTTTGAAATTGGAGATACGAGGGCAAAGGCAGTCGAGGTGACAGGAGACAAGACCTGGTGCTCTCCAACTGATTCGCCTTTTCTGAAAGCCAAACTGCTTCGCCTGGACGCAGCACCATGGAACCAATCGTCTGACGGCGGCCATTCACGAGAATGTGTCCGTGCGAAACTAACTGGCGCGCTGCTGCGATGCTTCGCGCAAACCCAAGACGGAAGACAATATTGTCGAGCCGACGCTCCAGCAAACCGATCAGGCTCTCCACCCAATTGGACGAATTCAGGCTCCGTGCCTTGCGCACAAAACGACGCAGTTGTTCCTCACGCAGCCCATAGTGGAAGAGAAGCTTTTGTTTCTCCTGGAGCTGCGCTCCGAACTGAGTGAGTTTCCGCTTTTGCAGTCTTCCGTGTTGTCCGGGTGGGTAATTCCTCTTCGCCAGAGCTCCCGGCTTTCCCAAGCCTGGCAACTCAATTCCCAGCGCGCGCTGGATCTTGAACTTCTTTCGTTCGCTCATGCAGCCGTCTCCTTGCGGATGCTGGCTGGAGAGTCGCCCGTGACGGACAACCACCAGCCTTTATCGCCGATCTCCAGAACAGCCATGGTGCTTCGCCAAAAGACTCCACGGCGGCTCAACCTGAATGCAGACTATTTAAGTCGTATATTCAAATCAACCTGCTTACAGCGAATGCGAATTTTGGCGGTTGAATGGTGCAGAATTCACAACGAATAGTCGCAGGAGGATCGAAATGGACCTATCACATGGTCTGCATGCAGACATTTACGTGACTTGTAAGTCTATTTTTATGTGACAGATAACGGGGAATCAAATGCAATTCCCGTCACTTTATTGATATAGGACTTAACTTGTCGTAATTTGGAAAGATCGCTGGAGTTTCCCTGCAGATAACGAAGGACCCCCGCAGCAGTCTTTTTTGGCGAAGCTCCACGAGGGTCCAGAGATCGACAACCCGGAGGCTGACGACTCCCTATAGGATATAGGATTGCGCCGGCCATCCATCAAGAAAGGTACTTTCATGGCTGGCCGTCTTTCGCTTCGAAAGAACACTCTCTACGCATTTCTCCTTTTGTCGTTTCTCTTTGCTCTCCCGTCGGTTTCGGCCCTGGGTCAAAACGCGCAGATCACCGGAACCGTCATCGATCCGTCAAAAGCGGTCATCCCGAATGCGTCGATCGAGATAGTCGACATCGCAACTCAGCTAAAGTGGGATACGAAATCAAATAGTGATGGACGTTACCTTGCGCCTCCACTTCCCGCCGGCACTTATCAGATCACAGTGCATGCTCCAGACTTCGAAACCCAGGTCCTCGAAAATGTGAAGCTAAATGTAGCCGGCAAGGTCTCGTTGGATTTTGTTCTGCATCCAGGGGCGGTCAGCCAATCGGTAACTGTTGATGGCAGCGGGATCAACATCAACACTACCGATGCCAGTGTGAGCACGGTCATCGATCGCCAGTTTGTCGAAAACCTTCCATTGAATGGAAGGAGTTTTCAATCTCTGATGACGCTGGCGCCTGGAGTATCGGTCGTTCCATCCCAGGGGGTGGGCCAGAGCGGAGAGCTGAGTGTGAACGGTCAGCGCACTGAGGCCAATTACTTCACTGTCGATGGAGTAAGCGCTAACACCGGCGCGAGCGTTTCTTCCTCGGGTTTTACCGGCGCGGGTTTCACCGGCGCAACGCCAGGAGAGACGGCACTGGGCACAACGCAAAGCCTTGTCTCCATCGATGCACTGCAGGAGTTCCGTGCTATTACCTCAACCTATTCCGCCGAGTATGGGCGTACGGCCGGGGGACAGTTCGCTCTGTACACGCGTTCGGGCACCAATCAATATCACGGAACGCTTTTTGACTATCTCCGCAACGATGCACTCGATGCGAACAGCTGGTTCAACGGATACACGAACACGCCACCGATCGCGAAACAAGCGTTGCGGCAAAACGACTTTGGCGGCACGATCGGAGGCGTCCTCGATATTCCGCATCTTTACAACGGGAGAGACAAAACTTTCTTCTTCTTCTCCTACGAAGGATTGCGGTTGACTAACCCGACTCCTTCGCAGCTCTATGAAGTACCAAGCAACACCCTGCGGCAGGCCGCGCCAGCCGTGCTCCAGCCGTTCCTTGCCGCCTTCCCTGTATCCAACCAACCGGACAACGGCAACGGATTGTCCTACTACAACGCCGGATATAGCGCACCAAGCTCGCTCGATACATCCAGCATACGGATCGACCACAGCTTTGGCGACAACTTCAAGATCTTCGGCCGCTACAGCGACTCCCCCTCTGACAGTACATCTCGCCAGCCTTCCGATCTGGCCCAGGTGAACGCAACGATCAGGAACGTGAAGACGCTTACCCTGGGAGCAACCAATGTCTTTGGACCAAAGATGGACAACGAGCTTCGCTTCAATGTGACCGGAAATGACTATAAGTCCGCTCGCACTCTGGACAACTTCGGTGGAGCGACGCCTCTCGATATTGGCGGAGTTCCCGGCCTCCAGTCCGGGAGCTGGCTCACATTCTTTCTCTTCTACGACCTCTACCCGTATTACCTGTTAGAGCCGCAGTCGAATCGCGAGAGGCAGATTAACTTCGTGGACACCTTCACTCATACACTGGGTCGCCACACTCTGAAGTACGGAGTTGACTATCGCCGCCTGGTGGTCTCCGAGTCTCTACCCTCGCAATGGGAGGTCGGGTTCTACTACGACGAAGCCTCGATCCTTTCGAACCAGACCAGCGGCATCAACTTCTACAATCAGTCGATCAATATGAAGGCCGTTTATCAGAACACTTCCCTGTTTGCGCAAGACGAATGGAAGGTAAACGACCGGTTGAACCTTTCTTATGGTCTGCGTTGGGAATTGAATCCCGCTCCACACGACGCGAATGGCAATACACCCTATACCGTCAACCAGATCACGGATCTGTCGACAGTGACACTGGCCCCTAAAGGAACGCCTCTCTGGCAGACAGTCCATACCAACTTCGCACCGCGCCTGGGCGCAGCCTATCAGGCACATCGCGCGCCCGGAGCCGATACCGTGGTGCGAACGGGTGTTGGGCTCTACTACGATACGGGGACAGAGTTGGCCGCGGATGGATATTACGGTGTTGGCACGACGGGCTTCAAATCCTTCAACGGAGATGCCTTTCCGCTCACGACGGCACAGATCTCTACCGTCCCGGCGCCAAGCGCTACTGCTCCTTACAATGTTGCGGTCTGGGGCTTCGATCCACATTTGAAGACGCCCTACACGGTGCAGTGGAACGTCGCGGTCGAGCAACAACTTGGCGAACAGCAAACATTGAATATCAATTATGTGGCTTCTGCATCGCGACGCCTGCTGACCCAGAACTTCTACAGCCCGGATCTGTTGGGCAACCCAAACTTCGTCTCTGGCAATGGGCTTTATTTGACAACGAACCGCGCCCGTTCCGACTATGAGTCACTTCAGGCCCGTTTCCAAAGAACGCTGTCACACGGCTTCCAGGCACTCCTTTCCTATACCTGGTCGCACTCGCTCGATAACGCGAGCAGCAACTTCACTATTTACGAGTTGGAGCGTGGACCTTCGGACTTCGACATCCGCAACAACTTCCAGGCCGCTCTCTCTTATGAGATTCCCGGGCACTATCAGAACACCTGGACGTCGTATGCGCTGCGACACTGGGCGCTTGATGCTCGTATCTCCGCCCGCTCTGCGCTCCCGGTCGATATCATCTCGAATACGACCATTGATAGCCACTCCGGAACAGGTTTGACCTTCCATCCGGATCGTGTTGCGGACCAGCCGCTTTATATCCGCAACCCGCAAGTCGCGACCGGAAGGCAGATCAATCCCGCCGCCTTCGTAGAAAAGGACAATGCCAACGGCGATGTAATCGAAGGAAATGCGGGACGCAATTCAGCACGGGGCTATGACGCGGTACAAGCCGACATGACATTGCGTCGTGATTTCCCCTTTACGGAACGCGTCGGACTGCAGTTCCGCGCCGAGGCTTATAACCTCTTTAACCATCCAAGCTTTGGCTCAATCTACAATTCGCTCGCCAACGGACCGCTCTTCGGTCAGGCATATACCACCGAAGACACTCAACTTGGCGGCCTGAGTACGATCTACCAGGTCGGAGGGGCGCGTTCTATGCAAGTGGCACTGAAGCTCCACTTCTAAAGAAAGATAACCAAAGACACCGAATGGGATTTCTCGATAGACCGCAGCGCGTATGGTGGCGTAAGGCCATCTTCCAGATTCATCTCTGGGTAGGCATCGCCTTGTGCCTTTACATGTTGGTCATCGGGGTGACAGGTTCCATTTTGGTTTTCGAAAGTGAACTGGAACATTGGGTATATGCCCGGTTTTGGCGCGCATCGAGTCCCTCACCGGAGAAACCTGCGGTCGAACTGCCCGCCGTAATCAATACTGTGACGGGTGCATATCCCGGTTTCCGGATATCGGTTGCATATCCACCTGACCGACCAGGCGATAACTTCGAGGTGTTCGTTCATAAGAACGAGCGTCTTTTGTATGTCTTTGTCGATCCCAATACAGGCCGAATCGCAGGTGAAATCAATCCCTACCGGTCCGCGCTGATCTGGATCATCGACCTGCATTTTAATTTGTTGGCCGGCAGGGTCGGGGAGGTTCTGAATGGAATCGGTGCAGCCTGCCTGCTGCTTCTATGTGTCACCGGTGCTGTGGTCTGGTGGGCCGGCCTGAAGCATTGGACGCGTGGGTTGAAGATGAATTTTCGCAGAAGCTGGAGGCGTATCAATTTCGATCTCCATAGCGCCGTCGGCTTCTGGACGCTCCTGATTCTTTCCATGTGGGCATTCACAGGCGTCTACTTCATATGGCCAAAACCCATCGAGTCGTTTGTCAACCGGTTCTCTTCGGTTGCATCTGCGAATCCGCCGGAGTTCATCGTTCCCCCACGCGGCAGCGGACCATGGACAGATCTGAACGTGATGATTCATCAAGCGCAAGAGATCTCTCCAAATGCAAAATTTGCAGGAGTATTTTTCCCCGGCAGCGACAAGGGTGCATTGACTTTGCTGATGGCGCGTGGCGCTGCACGTGACTTCACTCAAATGGACTATGTCTATTTCGACCCCGCGACGGGCAAGCAGCTCGCCCTATGGCATCGCGGCGTGAATGATACATGGGGCGGAAGATTTATCTTCTGGCTGAGTCCATTGCATTTCGGTTATGACTGGGGACTAGCCATCAAGATTCTTTGGGCCACACTGGGCGTTGCTTTACCGCTGCTTTCGATTACAGGTGTGCTTATGTACTGGAATCGATCCCTGAGTAGAAAATGGAAGTCGCTCAAGCACGGCGACAGTCCACCGAAACACCACCATGCACACCAACTGTAGTTTCAAGAAATGAAGAAGCAATTTATTCAGCCCGTAATGCCTGCACCGGATCAAGTCGCGAAGCTCGCCATGCGGGGATAATGCAGGCTCCCGCCGCGGCCATTAGCAGTACCGCACTGACAGCGGCGAACACCGAGAGATCGATAGGATGCGTTCCATATAGCATGGACTGGATCAACCGCGTTACCCCAACGCTCGCGATAAGGCCGAAGACCAGCCCGAAGATCGCGGGTCGTAGCCCATCGTAAAGCACAAGGCGCAATACTTGTTCGCGTTGTGCGCCAAGTGCGATGCGAATGCCGATTTCTGAGGTTCTCTGCGCCACGATATACGACAACACGCCAAACAGGCCTACCACGGCTAAAATCAGCGAGAGAACGGCAAAGATCAACAGAAGCGCAGCATCGAAGCTTTGGTCGAGAGTGGACTTGCCTAGTAGTTGATCCATGGTGAGCACATCGGAAACGGGTAGATCACGGTCCAACGACTGCACAATACGTTGTACCGGCAACGCCAGCATCTCTACGTTTTTGTCCGAACGAATGACGAGCGATCCGTTATTTTTCAGGCCCGATAGTACCGAGAAATACTGAATTGGCTTGGGAAGCTCACTAATGCTGTAGCGTACATCGCCTACAATGCCGACGATCATAAACGTATGACCGTCGATAGTGCGCAAATGCTTATCCAATGGGTCCTCACCGGGAAAATATTGCTCTGCAAAAAGTTTGCTGATCACGGCTTCATCTGCGCGATCGAGGCGGCGTGCAGGGTTGATCGTGCGGCCCTTGAGGAGCGGAATTCCCATAGCCTCGAAGTATCCGGGATCGACCCAGCGATTGATTGCATACAGTCCTTTACCCACTGGCAGCGGTGGATGCTCGACGACTGTAAAGTCCGTGTCCTCCCAATAGCCCTGCCCCGGGACTGCGTCCGTGAAGCCCGCGGCACGTACACCGGGGAGCGCACGCACGCGACGCAACAAATCTTCATAGAAGTTCACCAGCTTGGCTGCGTCCTTGGCGCGCCCCCCGGGCAACATGAAGCGCATCGTCAGCACATTTTGTGTCGTACTCCCCATATCCGCGGAACGCAGGCGTTGATAGCTCTTGATCAGAAGCCCTGCGCCGATCAGCAGCACGACAGTCAGACCTACTTCCAGCGATAGCAACACGCGACGCAATGTTACGCGAGCCTGACCGGCACTGTGCGAGCGAGACGACTCATGCAGCGCGTTGAGAATGAGCGCGTCATTGGAGCTGAACGCGGCGATGAAGCCAGAAAACAGTGCGCAAAAAATGATGGTTCCGATGGTGAATGCAGCCACAGCACTGTCTATATGAATCGACTCCACGCGGCTCATCTCGCTTCTTGTCTGAATCAGCCACTGCAAAGCGGCAGCGGCCAGCACAAGGCCGAGGGCTCCGCCAGCGAGGGAGAGCACCATGCTCTCTGCCAGACGCTCGATCATAAGCTGTAGCCGGCTTCCGCCGAGCGCCGAGCGGATCGCAAGCTCTTTGCGTCTTGCCGCGGCGCGCGCTACCAGGAGGTTGGCTATATTGAGACACGCTATGAGCAGTACGCAGCCGGTGGCTGCCAGCAACACAAAAAGCGGCCGCTCGATCTCGCCGACCATGTCTTTCAACAGCGGCCGGATGTTGGCTCCCAGGCTCACATAGGGATCGTCAAGATGTTGATTGTGGATTCTCCGGACTATCACCGCCAGGTCCGCCTGGCCTTGCATCGCAGTGACTCCGGGGAGCAGCCGTCCAATGGCGCGAAACTGATGATCGTCCAGAGCCTCCATGAGCTTTTCAGGTTTGTCGTGATAAATCGGCGTCCAGAGTTGCGATGATGCGTCCGGATAGGAAAACCACGCCGGCATAACACCGATGACTGTATATAACTGTGAGTTGAGCTGAATGGTTCGATTCAAGACCGCGGGATCCCCACCAAATCGCCGTTGCCACAAGCCCCAACTCAAAAGCACCGTACCCGACGCGGACCGTTGGTCGTCTGCAGCACTGAAACTGCGACCCAGCACCGGTGTGACCCCGAGAACAGAGAGCAGGTTCCAGGTGCAATTCATTCCATGGACAGTTTCTGGAAGCTGCTCACCCGCCTGGCTCGTGCCAGAAAGGTTGAAGTCCGCTCCCCCAACAAGCGCAATATCAGTGAAACTGTTGTTCTGTTTTTTCCACTCCGCAAACATTCCTGAGGCGACAGGGTGATCGGGAGATTCCTCCGATCCTGCTTCGGTGATCGCCGTCAGCTGATCAGGATCGCGAAAAGGCAGCGGCTTGAGCAGCACACTGCGAACAACCGTGAACAGCGCAACGTTCGCGCCGATGCCGAGCGCCATTACGAGTATGGAAATCACGGCAAAGCCCGGCGTGCGTCTCAGTGTCCGCACGGCAAAATTCAGGCTGCGCCAAAGGTTGGCAAGTATGGCGATGCTGTTTTGCTGCCAGAGAGCTGAGCGGATGCTTTGAGGGTTTCCGAGCTTGATCCTGGCCTTGCGCCGCGCCTCTGTAGGCGACATGCCCCGAGCGATGTTCTCCGCGGTCTCTTCAGCCAGATAAGAATCCATTTCCAGCTCCAGCTCAGCGTCAGACTGCCTGCGATGAAAAAACCTGCGCCATCCCATTTCATACCCCCATCAACCTGAGACTCTACCTAGGGTCAGCGTTTCTGTACCTTCTTACAATCTCTCCCCCGATTTCTCACGAAGGCCATCTCCACTCGTACTTCTAGGTGAAAACAGCATATACCACTAGAACTTCTATGGGAAGTCCCGAATTATCTTCTTCGTCGATATATTTTCATTGTGCCCATCTATCGTCTCGCTATCGCTGCGGGGCGGGTGACGGACAAGCCGGAATTAAACCGGGGGTGAATCCACTCCGGCTATGGGCCGTTCGCGAAGCAGATCGTCGACATCGCAAAGCTTTTCGGTCACCAGATTCAGCTTGCGGGAGAGGTTTTGTATCTCCGATTCGGCGCGCCGGTTCACGTCGAAGTCCAACTCGCTGCGTAAGCGGTCCTTCTTATCTTGACGATTCTGACTCATCATAATGACGGGTGCCTGAATGGCGGCGAGCATGGAGAGGAAGAGGTTGAGCAGGATGAAGGGATAGGGGTCCCATGCCCTGCCTCTCAAAGCAATATTGACGCATGTGTAGACGGTCAGCACAATGCCGAAGAGGATGATGAACGACCAAGAGCCTCCAAAGGTGGCGACAGCGTCGGCGATGCGCTCACCGAAGGTATATTCCTCTTCGATCACTTCGTTCGGGTTGCGGTTGGCGCGAATCCGCACAAGTTGCTGCGAGGCATGGAATTGACGGCCGAGGACCGTCAGCATATCCATACCGGCCATGGGTTTGCGTTGGAGCAGCGTGGCGATGTCGTCGCGGCTGACCTCAACACATGTGGTTTCCTCTATCGCGAGGGCGCTGGTTTGATGGGGCGTTTCCTCCAGCATGGACGCGAAGCCGAAAAACTGGCCGTGACCCGGTTGATCGACCAGTACCTCCTGCTGATCATCGTCAACGGTTGTAACCTGCACGTTGCCGGACAACAGGATATAGGCATGCTTGCCCGGATCACCGATCTTGTAGATGCGCTGGCGGGGAGCGAAGACTTTGAGGTCCACCTGCGCGGCCAGGACAGCAGTTTCTTCGTCGTCGAGCAAAGCGAAGAGCGGAACATGCTTCAACTCTTCAGGATCGCATGGCATAAATCACCTCATCGGCACAGAATCTGTTCTGAAACGAGTTGCGAAAAAACGATAGCAGACAATGCATACTCGCATAGGTAATTCCTCGGTTACAACCGCTTTGCCTTCGTCATCCTGGACAGCCTCGAACATCTGCGGCGTGATTTCGCGTCACCCCTAAATCGGCACGTAGTACGTCTGGAAGTGTCAGGCAAGCCGAATCAGCGGCCGAGCGCTCTTAGGAAGGAATAATCGCAAAGGGAGCAGGGCTTTTTACTCTGTGCGAGATTCTAGTGCCGGGGACGTTAGAGCAAGGGGACGTGGGTTGAGACTAACAAACGTGCTATAACCGTCAAAGGCTAACGTGCGAAGCAGAAAAATGCTTCGTACGTTAGCCTTCATGGAGAGAACGAGCTTACATCAGGGGTAGGATGTGGCGAATCAATCGCTGGCCTGCGGTCGACGATTATTGTTGCTGCGCCAGCTTCGCCTGACCCAAATGGTATGCGAGATGTCCCGTTCTGCCGAGCAGAATGGTAAAGCGGTTGCGGTGAGGTTCCAACCTAAAATCCTCTTCTGAGACGGCAGCGTGTTTCTGCAACCAATCCGAAGGCGATAACTTGGAGAATGCTGTCCATAATGCATCGTGGACTTCGACCCAGATTCGCTTTAGTTCCGCCCCGGTGGGCGTGTTCTGGGACTTGTCTGGATTGGAAATAAAGATCGAGTCGAGTTCGGGATGAAGTCTCGCGCCGAATCCCAACAGTGGAAAGAGGGCGTCGCTGCTGGCCGCGAGATGGCCCCAGAGATAGATCAGTCTATTCTTTCCCGGAGCGACTTCCTGTAGTAGCTGCTCTTCTGTCAGTGCGCCGAAGAGTTTCGCGGTGCGATCAACATTTGACTTCCAGCCGCGGAGCGCTGAGTCGATGAATGAAGATTCTATGCTCATGATGTGATGTGTTGCCTCTCTTAATTAACATTGCGGCATGGCCGTGAGCTTAATCAACAATGATCTTCTGCTCTAATGCCTGAGTGAGTCTGCCACGCTGCTCATACTGGCGGCGTGGCGTAAATTCACTCAGTTCGTTCCAGTTGCATCTGGCCGAATCAGATTTGCGCTGTTCCACCGTCAACGAATAACTCGATGCCGTTGACGAAACTTGAATCGTCAGAGGCAAGGAATAAAGCCACGGTTGCGATCTCCTCCGGACGGCCGATTTCGCCGCGCGGAATGAGCGTCTTGAAATATTCTTTCGCGTCGGGTCCGAGCGGATCGAGGATTGGAGTATCGATCGTTCCAGGGCTGAGAACATTGACTCTGATCTTGCGATCCTTCAGGTCATTGAGCCAGGTGCGAGCGAAGGAACGCACTGCTGCTTTGCTGGCGCTATAGACGCCGAAAGCTGGGAAGCCCTTGATGCTGGCGATGGAGCCATTCATGAAAATCGAACCGCCATCGTTGAAGAGCGGAAGAGCCTTCTGCACGGTGAAGAGTGTTCCGCGTACGTTGAGATCGAAGGTCTTATCGAAATGCTCTTCGGTAACTTCGCCGATCTTGGCCAACTCACCCTGGCCCGCGCTGGCAAAGAGGATGTCGATCTTTCCTTTTTCCTTCTTGACGATTTCGTAGAGGCGGTCGAGATCGGCGAGGTTTGACGCGTCGCCCTGGACGCCGGTCACATTCTTGCCGATTGCCTGCACTGCTTCGTCGAGTTTTTCCTGACGGCGTCCGGTGATGAAGACGTAGGCGCCTTCTTTAACGAAGAGCTTTGCTGTAGCGCGCGCCCTAGCTGACGTGGCTGCTGTAATGACTGCT
>JAATFH010000288.1 GCA_015655315.1 Terriglobales bacterium | reverse complement strand
GTTATCTAGGATATGCTCGCCATACGTATTCTCGGGCTAGCCTTTTTTTACCTCGAGCGCGCACTTCAGAACCTGGCCGTCGGACAACTTCATGATGTTGGCCTTGTGAATCGCGTGAATCTTCTTGCGCCCCACTTTGCGCGCGAACTCGAAAGCAAACTGCGCGATGCGCGTCGAAGCCTTGGCCGTAATCACTTTGATCGATTCCACCACGCCCGGCACCACTTCATGCTCCAGCCCGACGTAAAGCCCTTCCGTGTTCTCACGAATGATCACGAGATCGACATTGGGATAACGCGTTTCCAGGCCAGGCAGATTCTTGATCGGCCGGAAATTCGCATACAGCTCAAACTTCTTGCGCAGCGTGACATTGATCGAAGCGAAACCGCCGCCGATCGGCGTCGTCACCGGCCCTTTCAGGGCAACCTTGTTGCGCTCGATCGATTCATACAGCGCTTTCGGAATATATTCCTGATATTTCTCAAACGCCTCGGCTCCGGCGGCAAAGCGTTCCCAGTCAAACTTCACTCCCGTAGCTTCCAGAATGCGGATAACCGCATCCGTTACTTCCGGCCCAATGCCGTCTCCGGGAATCAACGTTACTTTGTGCGTTTTCTTTTCAGTCATAATCTCTCAATCAAGAACAGTCAGCATGCCTCGTGGCAAAGCAAATCAGCGCCACGAAAATAGAGTTGCCATCCTGTGTGGAGCGAAGAACCTGTTTCCTATTACGGTTGCCACGAAAAAGGGTGCCCCATCCTTTGCAAAGCAAAGGATGGGAGGGAAACTACCCGGCCGGCTTGCCCTTCTTGCCGTGCTCCTTCCCGCTCAACAACTGCTCCAACTCTTCCTTAAACTCGCGCACATCCTTGAAGTCCCGGTAAACGCTGGCGAAGCGAATATAAGCCACCGTATCGAGCACCTTCAGCTTGTTCATCAGCAGCTCACCGATCTCAGTCGTCGTCCGTTCGCGCTCCGGCGAATCCGTCAGATACGTCTCCGCCTCATCCACTAGCGATTCCAGCTTGCTCGCCGAGATGGGCCGCTTCTCGCATGCATGGAACAGACCGCTCAAAACCTTCTGCCGCTCGAATTTCTCCCGACGGCCGACTTTTTTCACCACCATGTAAGGAATTTCGTCGATGCGTTCATAGGTGGTGAAGCGCTTGTTGCAGCGCTCACACTCGCGCCGCCGCCGAATCGAATCAGCCTCTTTACTCTCGCGCGAGTCCACCACACGGTCTTGCGCAAACCCGCAGTAAGGACATTTCATCTTGTCTTTCTTGATTTTAGCAGCGACGAAGCGTATCTCAACCCTGCTGCAATCGCGTCACAGCGCCCGGCGAGCCACGCGGCGCACCGCATCCGTCACCACGCCATAAGCCGCATGCGAAACCCATTCGCTGATGCGCTCCCGCGCCGGTTGCTTCTCTGTAGGAGCAGCCAGCCCCATCTTTGGCAGCAGTGACTCATGCGTGAGCTTGTTCAGCGTGATGCCGAAAGCCGCGCCCTTCCACACGCCGACCGACGGCTCATACTCAACGATGGCTCCATAAACGGCTCCGGCCAGCGCGCCAAAAGCCCAGTGAATACTCTCGCCGGCGACTTTTTCCCCCGTCCCATCCATCGGATGCCCGACCACCCGCTCGGCCAGCACAACAGGTGGAGGCGTCTGCCCAGCGACGCGTGGAGGAAAAATCTGCTCCGCTACAACCTTCGCGCCGGCCCCGGCCAGCCCGCCAATCAGCCCGGCGAGCGCTCCTTTGAGCAAGCACCGCTTTCTGTCTGCCATATCTTTTCCTCCAGGGAGTTGTCATCCTGAGCGAAGCGCCGCAGGTGCGAAGTCGAAGGATCTGCTTTTTCGCTACGGCCGCCGCGAAGGCGTCAGAAATTAGGATGCGGGAACAGGCTGCGATGAGAGCGCTAGCCAGCCGATTCGCTTACCGGATGTTCATGCTGCGCGGCGATTTGTTCTTCCAACTGTTCACTCTCTTCGGCAACTTTGCGCAGGCTGACATGCTCAAACTGCGCCCAGACCAGGCCGACAGGCACAATTCCCAGGAAAGTCACCACCAACAGCATGGCTGCGCAAGCAGCCGCCGATTCGGGGGGCACGCTGAAGAAACTCGAAAACGCCGTCGCGACGACTCCAATCTGCGTAAACCACCCCAGCACCGGCAATTGAAAGGCGCTCGCCCCGCCGCTCACAATCATCAGCACCATGCCTTTGGCCAGGGTCATGGTCGCAAGCTGCGGGCTGGCTTCGAAGGCGCGCATCGTAACCAGATACGCCGCCATGATCAGACCCCACATGGCCAGTGAAATGGCCAATGTTGTCACCATGTCGCCAGGAGTGCGCAGGATGTCGAGCCCGGTGCGGAATTCGCGGATTTTGTCGCCGACAGCCTTACCGAGCGCATGGGAAAGCAGGCCGAGCATGCGCTCAAAGAAAGACGCCACCACGCCGCCCGCAAGCCGTATGGCAACCAGGAACAATGCCCCGGCCACCGTGCCCGCAAGTCCCCAGTACCCGACTTTCCTGAATATCTCCGGATGGGGCAGGGCTCCGGCTGGCGACAGCAACATGACCGAAAAAAACATCAGCGCCATCGATCCGGCGTCGAAGAGGCGCTCAACAATATAGGCGGCGATCTGTGTGCTGATCGGCAGCCCTGTTTTTTTTGCGACCATGTAAGGCCGCGCCAGATCGGCTACACGGCCCACCAGCGCTACTGAGGTAAACCCGATCACCTGTGTGCCCAGGAGAGACAGCACCGGGACACGCTTGTTGTGCCGTATCAGACGCGCCCACCGGATCGACCGCAGAACATATCCCAGATAAATGCAGCCCAGCCCAATCGCAATCTTTGTCCAGTTCACCTGCGCCAGCTGCGCACGAAAGGTCGAGAAATTAAATCCGATATGCCGGTAGGCCCAGATGCCGAACCCCACCAGCACAACAAACACCACCAGGCCTGCGATCAGTTTTCCGCGCTTCACTGCCCGCCCATTCCGCGTCTGGCCGCAATGGCTGTGCTGCCAGCCGCCATCCGCGCCGCATAGCGCCGGTTGAATTCATGGATCACCCGCGCCACATACGCCCGCGTCTCGCGGTAGGGAGGAATTCCATGCCAGCGGTCCACCGCCGCCGGACCTGCGTTGTACGCCGCCAGAGCCAGTGCCAGGTTGTCGTGATACTTCTTCAGCAGAGCATCCAGATACGCCGTGCCGCCGTTGATATTCGCGTCAGCGGCAAAGGTGTTATTTACCCCTAAATCTATGGCCGTCTTCGGCATCAGCTGCATCAGCCCCTGTGCGCCCGCCCGGCTTACCGCATGTGGATTCCCGCCACTCTCAGCCCGCACCACGCTGGCCAGCAGGTCCACATCCAGGTCGTGTGCCTCACCCGCCCGTGACAGCAATTCGTGCATGGCCTCCGGTGTGAGCTTCGCATCCGCGACAGGATGTTCCGGCACAGCGTCTGCCTTCGTGGAGGGTACCTCGACGTACTCAACGCCGGAAATCTCGTTTGTGCCCACATCCACAAAATTCATGCTGCCGGAATCGAGATACAGCCGCACCCGGTCACCATCGATCTGCCGGTGATCGCAGATCAGGTCAAAACCGTTTTTCAAGGTGATATGCTCGGCAGCCCAAGCGCATCCATGCCATGCGAAAAACGCACTGCAAATGCACCATCCGCCAATCGCTGCCCGGGTCCGCCGCATGACGCTCACTCTACCACGCTCGCGTTGCAGTCCGCGGTCAATTGACTGCAAAGAACATCCTCAATCGCCTGCGCCAAGCCGTCCTCGTCGTTCGTCCCGGTAATGTGCCAACCCAGTTCCCGTCCCATCACCTGCAACTCCGGCGAAGCATTCCCCATCAGCACTGGATGCCCGGCAAACTTCAGCATTTCCGCATCGTTATAGTTGTCGCCGATGGCCATGATCTCTTCCGGCCGCAGCCCGCGCCGCGCCGCCAGCTTCCCGAGCGCTACGCCCTTCGAGCACCCCGGTGGCAGAATATCCAGAATGCTCAGGTTGCGCGTTGGATACTGCGTCTGGTGCATTTCAATCCTCTGCGCATACCCGCTCGCCGCCAGCCATGCTTCCGCGCGGTTCATCTCCTCTACCGTGCCGCAGATCATCCCCTGCACCGGAGCCTCGCCCGCATCGAAGGCCCGCTCTAAAGGAACCACTTCTTCAAGCCAGGGTCGGTTCGCCTCCACCCACGCCGCAATCCGCGCATGCAGCTGCTCCAGCGATTCGATCACCAGCTCTCCATACCCGTCGCGGTCAAACGTAAACACCGTCGTCCCGCCAAACTGCCGCAACACGCCGCAAAGCTCCCGCGCCGTCTCCACCGGCAGCAAAGCCCGTTCCATGCGCTCGCCCGCCAGAGTGCGCGTGACCGTTCCATTCGAGGTAATCAGCACCGTCTCCGGCTTCAGCCCAATCGGATGAATCAGCGGCGCCGCATACGCCTGCCTTCGTCCCGTCGCAATCACAATTTCTACGCCCGCACTCTCAGCCTGACGCAGCACACGCCGGTTCCGCTCACTGACAATGGTGCCTGCCGAAGGCAGAAGCGTTCCATCAATATCAATGGCAATCATTTTTACAGGGAAGGCGCTTCGGGCAGGGAATTGAGGCATCGATATTCAGTTTACAAGGCACAGGTTTCAATGTCCTGAATTTGTCATCCTGAGCGACCCTTTCGCCGAGTGAAGGGGTCGCCAAAGGGCCTGCTTTTCGCTACGGTCAGCACGAACAAGGGTGCACGAACAAGGGTTGCCCCATCCTGAGCGTAGCGAAGGGTGGGAAAGCACGATCTTCATTTACCCTAAAATCATGCCCGAAATTGCCTCCCTTGAATGCTCCCGTTGCCACAAAAAAATCTCAGCCGAAAAGTATCAGACAGTTTGCCCCGCATGCGCCGGCGCCCTCTACGTCCGCTATGACGCAGAAACCCTGAAGAAAACAGCGAAACGCCCCGAGCCGGGCGGTCCGCAGAGCATGTGGCGCTATAAAGATGTCCTGCCCGAAGTCGATGCCGTCACTTTGGGCGAGGGCTGGACGCCGATGCTCCCCAGTCGCCGCCACCCCAATGTTTTCTTGAAGGAAGAAGCCACCAACCCCACCGGAACCTTCAAAGCGCGTGGCATGTCGATGGCCGTCTCCATGGCTCGCCATTACGGCCTCAAAAAGCTCGCCGCCCCCTCCGCCGGAAACGCCGCCGGAGCCCTGGCCGCCTACGCCGCCGCCGCCGGAATCGAAGCCAACATCTTCATGCCCAAAGACGTGCCCTTCGCCAACTACCTCGAAG
>JAATFH010000115.1 GCA_015655315.1 Terriglobales bacterium | reverse complement strand
TTGATGGTGTTGCCCAAGGTGAATACCACGCCGTGGAAGATCTGTACGTTCTTCCCGATGTGCTTGAAGAGAGGCTTGCCCAGCATGGCGCGGAAGCGGTCCCCGAGCCAGTGATTCAGCCCCACCGGGGAGCGGTCGAACATCTGCCAGAAGTAGATCAGCGGCTTGATGCAGGCATACTTCTTCTCGTCGATGTCGCCGTAATATTCCGGCTCCAGCGTCACGTTCGCGGAGTCGAGCGAGAGCTTGAGGACGTTGAATGGCAGCTCGCTGGTAAGGGTAAAGTTCAACCGGCCGCCCTTGGGCTGGCCCAGCATCAGCTGGTGCAGATTGTCATGCACCAGCTCGGCGCGCAGCTCCGGTTTCTTGTGCTTGGTGAACTCTTCGTCCAGGTACTTGATCCAGCGCAGATACACTTCCTCGGCTTCACGCGAGGGGCGCACATCACGATATTCGTAGCGAGGCATAATTTATGTCCTAAATAACAAAACTTGTCATCCTGAGCGAAGCACCGAAGGTGCGCAGTCGAAAAAGGATCTGCTTTGGGCTTGCTAAAGCACGTACCTAGTTTCAGATGCGTGACGCAGATCAAAGTCGCAGCTACTCGATGGCAAAGACGGCATACACAGTTGCCGCCTCCTCAATTTGACGTGGGTTGATCGCCAGCGGAGCGACCGACTGATCTCTCGCAGCCTTCATCATCGCCAGCATCGGCACAGGCCGCACCGGACTCTCAGGAGCCTGATTGCTGGCATAGATCAACCCGGAGAGCTTGACGTTGAGTCCCTGCGCCATCTGTTGCGCGATGACCTGCGCCTTGGACAGAGCATTTGCCGCAGCCTTGGCCTGGAGCGCGTTCATGTCCTGGTACTGCCAGTCGATCTGGCCGCTCTGGTTTGCACCGGCCTCGACAGCGACATGAAGAACCTTTGCAGCATCGTCGGGCTTGGTCTTCACCGTCCACGACTGGTTGAGCGTGAACTGCTTCTTCGCGCGGTCCATCTCCGACTCTTTCGGATCGTGGTAGTTGTTCGGCTGCAGATTCTGGCTCTCGCTCTCGATGGATTTATCGGGAACGCCTGCTTTCTTCAGCGCATCGACAATCGCATTCGAGGTCTTTGATCCGCTGGCGTAAGTCGATTGTTCATCCGGTCCAAAGACCTGAAAGCCTACATGGACGACGGCAAGATCGGCATCGGTGAGCGCCTTGTCACTCGCAGTCACCGCAATCGTGCGGTTGTCCTTGTCCACCTTAATGGTCTGTGTGTGACCTGCATGCAGCAGTCCCATCATTGCAATTGCAGCCGTTACAAATCTCGCCACGCTTTTAATCTTCATACGATGTCCTCTCCTTTTGCTGGAAGACGGTGTTGGAGTGCTCGCAAAGTATATCGTTCTGTGCGAGCGCATGCATGCAGTCAAATCTTCCGCGCAAAGGTCTGTAGCTTTCTTACTGTATCCTGCACGGCGCCGGAATCGATGGCTTCGGCGGCACGCGCGACGCCTTCGCGCAAGTCTGCCGCGATGCGGCCGGTGACCAGAGCGGCGGCGGCATTCAGCAGCACTACATCGCGCCTGGCTCCGGGCTCTCCGGCGAAGATACGCTGCAGCGTCGCAGCGTTTCCTGCGGCTGTTTCCGCTCCGGCAAGTTCAGAGAGAGGGGCGCGTGGCAGTCCGGCGTCTTCCGGGACGATCTGAGAGGATCGCATGATTCCTTCAGCCCCGCGCACTTCCGCCACGAGGCTTGGCCCGGTCAGCGTCAGCTCATCCAGCCCATCGCTGCCGTGCACGACAAAGGCATGGCGAACGCCGAGCCGGATCATCGTCTCGGCTACCAGGCTGACACGATCGGGCGCGAAGACGCCCATGATCTGTGCAGGAGCATTCGCAGGATTCGTGAGCGGCCCGGCGAGATTGAAGATCGTGCGGATACCGAGAGCGCGTCTGACAGGAAGCACACGCTTCATGGCGGGGTGAAGGGCCGGAGCATAGAGAAACATGAACCCCGCGGTCCGCAGCGACTCGACCGCCAGCTTAGGTGGAAGAGCCACCGCGATACCCAGCGCTTCCAGCACATCCGCTGAGCCGCATTTTGAAGTGACGGCACGGTTGCCATGCTTGGCGACCCTTGCGCCTGCCGCCGCGGCTACGAGCGCCGCACCGGTGGAGATATTGAATGTGCCCCGGTCGTCTCCGCCCGTGCCGCAGGTGTCAATCAGTTGAGCGCGCTCTTCTTCTGTAAGCGGAACCGGAATGGCAAGCTCGCGCATGGCTTCGACGAAGCCGGTCAGCTCGTCCACGGTTTCGCCGCGCCGCGCCATGGTGGTGAGGAGTGAAGCAATCTCGGCATCATCCGTCTCGCCGGTCAACATTTCGCGAAGGGCCGTGCGTGCCTCTCCGCGTGAAAGGGTGTGCCGGTCGAGCTGAACCGAGTGTAGAAGTTCGATAAAAGTCGCCATTATGCCGTATCGCTCATTGCCTTGAGGCAGGCGTTGAAGTGGAGCTTCGGAAGGTCCTCGACAGCTCTACGAAGCGCGCGCTCCCATTGCCGATGTCAATGCTGATTTTCCCGGCCAGTAATTATGTCCTTACTAAATCCTCTATTCTGGCAAACGATTTTGCAAATTCGTGGCATCTTAATGTCACCTGCACCGGGTGCTGATCCGAGTTTATTCTCGTCCGCTGCTGAAAAACCTATGCCATTATGCTAATTCGCCTGGGATACGACATACAGTTCGGGGTGCCGGAACCGGTAACCTTTGTGACCATGCTGCACGTTCATCCGTCGCGTGAAGGCGATCTGCTGGAACCGGACGAGATGAGAGTGACTCCACAGACACGCTGCGACACCTACATCGATACTTTTGGGAACCGGTGTTCGCGGTTCACGACAGGGGCTGGAACGTTACAGCTCAAAGGCTCAACGCTGATCAGGGATTCAGGCAATCTGGATCCTATTCCATTCCATGCCCCTGCAATTCCGGTGGGCGATTTGCCTACGGAAACGTTGGTTTACCTCATGAATAGCCGTTACTGCGAGGTGGATCGGCTGTCGAGTATTGCACTGGACCTGTTCGGAGGCTTCGCACCGGGTTTGCCGCGTGTTCAGGCGATCAACAACTGGGTACATTCAAAAGTCACGTTCGGTTACTCGTACGCACGTCCAACAAAGACGGCACTCGATGTCTTTACTGAGCGGCTGGGCGTCTGTCGCGACTTCCAACACCTCGCGGTCACCTTTTGCAGGGCGCTTAATATGCCTGCGCGCTACGCGACCGGTTATCTTGGCGACATCGGCGTGCCGCTCGTGCTGCCTATGGATTTCAGCGCATGGTATGAGGTCTATTTAGGCGATCGTTGGTGGACATTTGACGCTCGTCACAATCGGCCTCGCATTGGCCGGGTTTTAATGGCTGTGGGTCGAGACGCATCTGACGTTGCCATTACCACATCCTTCGGAGTCGCAAATTTACAGCAATTTTACGTAGTGACCGATGAGGTGAAGGAAAACCAATAGCTGCGCAGTGATCTCGCCCCTTCTTTGTTTCGCAGTGTTTGCCGCTGACCTCCGCCGTCCGATACTATGAAATGTCAGCCGCAATTCTGTCTTCCGATGCACGGATCATCTGTGCCGGGGCCAGTCTGCGGCGCATACAAGCTATGAAAATCCACGAGTATCAGGCGAAAGACATCCTGGCGAAATACGGCGTTGCCGTACCGCGGGGTGAGGTGGCCAATACGCTCGACGAAGCGTTGGATGTGGCCAGGAAGCTCTTTACCGGCGGGGCAAACGGCGTCGTCGTCAAGGCGCAGATTCACGCCGGAGGCCGTGGCAAGGGCGGCGGCGTGAAGGTTGCCAAGAACATTGGTGAAGCCGAGCAGTATGCGACGCAGATTCTGGGCATGCAGCTCATCACGCACCAGACGGGACCGCAGGGCCAGAAGGTGCAGCGGCTGCTGATTGAAGAGACGGCAGCGATTGACCGCGAATTGTATCTCGGCATCGTTCTGGATCGCGCGGCGGCGAAGCTGGTCTTCATGGCGTCCCAGGCGGGCGGCATGGAAATTGAAGAGGTCGCGGCGAAAGACCCGAATGCGATTCAAAAGGCGTATATCGACCCGGCAGTTGGCTTCCAGCCTTATCAGGCGCGGCAGCTGGCATTTGCGCTGGGCCTGAAATCGACGCAGATCAATGAAGCGGTGAAATTCATGATGGGCCTTTACAAGGTCTACATCGATACCGATGCTTCGCTGCTTGAAATCAATCCTTTCATCACAACGAAGGACGACAAGCTCTTCGCGCTCGATTGCAAGATCAATTTCGATGACAACGCAATGTTCCGCCACAAGGAACTGAAGGAGCTGCGCGACGTTGCCGAAGAAGACCCGCTCGAAGTTGAAGCTTCAAAATACGCGCTGAACTATATCAAGCTCGATGGCAACATCGCCTGCATGGTGAATGGCGCAGGCCTGGCGATGGCGACGATGGACATCATCCAGTACGCAGGCGGCTCGCCTGCAAATTTCCTCGACGTGGGCGGCGGCGCGAACCAGCAGCAGATCGAGCACGCCTTCGAGATTCTGCTCTCCGACAAGAATGTGCAGGCGGTCTTCATCAACATCTTCGGCGGTATTCTGCGCGTGGATACGCTGGCTCAGGGTGTTGTTGAAGCGGCGAAGAAGACAAATGTGAAGGTGCCCGTGGTGCTGCGGCTCGAAGGAACCAATGTCGAGCAGGGCCGCCAGATTCTGAAGGATTCAGGATTGAACTTCATCGTGGGTGACACCATGCAGGATGCGGCGCAGAAGGTTGTTGCATCCGCAAAGGGAGGCAAGTAAACATGGCAGTTCTCGTAGATAAGAACACTCGCCTCATCGTGCAGGGCATCACCGGTAAGGAAGGCACCTTCCACGCGAAGGGCTGTGCCGAATACGGCACCAAGGTTGTGGGTGGCGTGACGCCCGGCAAGGGTGGAACGATTCATGAAGGCTGGCCAGTTTTCGATACAGTCGAAAAGGCTGTTTCTGAAACCGGTGCGAATGCGACGGTCATTTTTGTGCCGCCACCATTTGCCGCAGACGCGATTCTCGAAGCGAACGAGGCAGGCATTCCGCTGATCATCTGCATCACGGAAGGCATCCCGATCAACGACATGGTCAAGGTCTGGAGCGTGCTGAAGCATTCGAAGTCCACGCTGGTCGGCCCAAACTGCCCCGGCGTGATCTCCCCCGGCAAAGCGAAGATCGGCATCATGCCCGGACGCATTCACAAAGAAGGCAATATCGGCATCGTCTCGCGCTCTGGAACGCTGACCTATGAAGCTGTTTACCAGCTGACGCAGCGCGGCATCGGACAATCGACGGCGATCGGTATCGGTGGCGATCCGATCATTGGCACCACGCACGTGGACGCTCTCAAGCTGCTGAACGAAGATCCGGAGACGGAAGCGATCATCCTGATCGGCGAAATCGGCGGTACGGCGGAAGAGACGGCTGCGGAATATGTAAAGCAGCACGTCAAGAAGCCGGTCGTCGGCTTTATCGCTGGGCAGACAGCGCCTCCGGGACGCCGCATGGGTCATGCTGGTGCGATCATCTCAGGCGGGCAGGGAACTGCTGCCGAGAAGATGAAGGCGCTGACAGCGGCGGGGATTCATGTTGTCGAGACTCCGGCTGCGATTGGCGAAACAGTCGCCCGAGTGATCGGTAAAGCATGAGGACGGTTCGGAAAAGTAAAAGGGCAGGCATTATGCCTGCCCTTTTACTTTTGTTACGGACTTGATTTATTCCGTGGCCGGGCTGGCGTTGTTGCGTGCAGTGGTGGTCTTCTGCGCGTCCGCCTTCTCGGCTGTCTGTTCGAGAGTAGTGGCCTGCGGCATGAAGGTCAGCGCCTGATTGACCATCGGGTCCCAGGCGGCACGGACTTTCAACCCTTCCACCTGGCCGAACTGGGTAGTGAAGATTTCCGCCTTGATGTTGGCCTTCACCCAGTCGATGACTGCGTTCAGCTCCTGGTCCGTGTAGCTGATCTCCTGTGCGCCCAGAAATTGCTTGAAGTCAGTCATCACGGCATCGTCTACCTGGAAATCCTTGGTCACGTTGCGATTGGCCAGATAGTGCTTGGCAAAATTGAAGAAAGCGTAGTGCGTCAGCAGTTCTTCCTGGACATGCGTGGACTTTGGCGTGTCGATCTTGAAGTCCGGCGTGATGCCGCCGCCGCCGTAGACGGTGCGTCCGGAATCAGTCAGCTTGACTTCGCGGTCTTT
>JAATFH010000208.1 GCA_015655315.1 Terriglobales bacterium | reverse complement strand
GACGCGACCGGCACCATCGAAGGCGCGCCCGGCATCAAGTCCGAGCACCTCGCCGGCTTCGACTGCGCCTTCAAGCCGACCAAGGGCACGCGCTCCAGTCACTACATGGGCCACGTCAAAATGATGGCCGCCGCGCAGCCCTTCCTCTCCGGAGACATCTCGAAGACCGTCAACCTGCCGCACGACTGCACCATCGAAGACGTCGCCGAAGCCTACGCCGAGTCCTGGCGTCAGGGCCTCAAGGCCGTCGCCATCTACCGCGACGGGTCGAAGGGCGCGCAGCCGCTCAACGTCTCCGACGGTAAGGGCGCCAAGGTCATCAAGAGCGCCAAGGAGAATGCCGACGACCTCGTCACCGCAGCCGCCGATCGTGTCCTCGCAGCTTTAGCGTCCGGCAAGAACGCGCCCGAAGCCGACGTCAAGACGCTCGAAGCCAAGCTCTCTGAAAAGATCGAGATCACGGCCAAGTCCGTCGTCGACGCCACGCAAGCCTTCACCGCCGCGCTCGCCACCATCGCCCGGATGCCCCATTCTGAGCGCAGCGAAGGGTGGGATAAACAGGACCTCAACGCACCGCCGCGCACCGTGCGTCACCGCCTGCCCGAGGAGCGCGCCTCGCTCACCCACAAATTCGGCATCGCCGGACACGAGGGCTACATCACCGTCGGACTCTACCCCAACGGGCAGCCCGGCGAAATCTTCATCAAGATGGCCAAGGAAGGCTCGACCGTCTCCGGCCTCATGGACAGTTTCGCCACCGCCACCTCGCTCGCCCTGCAACACGGAGTGCCGCTCAAAGTCCTGTGCGAAAAATTCGCGCACTCGCGCTTCGAGCCCTCCGGCTGGACCGGCAACGAGCACATCGGCTACGCCAAGTCCATCATGGATTACATCTTCCGCTGGCTCCAGCTGCGCTTCCTCTCCGGCCAGCAGCTCTCGCTCTTCGCTGGACTGGCCGCCCCAGCCGCAGCGAGCGAAGCCGCTCCCACCCAGGGTGTCATTCCGAGCGAAGTGAGGAATCCATACGAAGCATCGAGCGCCACTACAACCAGCAGCTTTCAGCCGCAGCAGCCAAGAGGCATGGGATACACCAGCGCCCCGCAAGGTGGAATCCTATCCAATCTCGCAGCCAGCCCCGAAAAAAGCGAACTCCACATGGAAGACCGCGGCATCTACCACGCTGCCGACGCCATGAAGGACCTCTACGACATGGGCGACGCCCCCAGCTGCCACACCTGCGGAGCCATCATGGTCCGCAACGGAAGCTGCTACCGCTGCATGTCCTGCGGTAGCACCAGCGGCTGCAGCTAGAAAAAAACCAAGCCTCTGCGGCGTTTTGTTGTTGCGGTGTGAGTTTACGCATAAAGTGAAACTTGACCCCATAAGATGAAAGTCGATACCCCATAAGGCTAAAGTCCTTGTGGGGTACGCTTTTTGGTAATGATCTTTAGGAGCGCACTATGTCGTTAGGTATTTGAACGAGGCGAAGACGCCTGGCTGAAGCTAACTTGGTCGGCTAGGTTTGGTCTTTCCAGCTTCTATATCCTCAGAACTTTCGTTCCTATGTTTCCCGTTCGAGTCGGAGCGTAAGTTTTCTGTACAGGACAAGGGGCAGAATAGGTTTGTTCAAAGTGTCGCATGAAATCGGGGAACCCGTTCATTGCTAGCTCCCCTTATTGGCCGATGTTATTTTTATAACTTCATCATTGATGGTTTATTTCCAGGATAGAGAAATGTCTGGACGATCTTTTGGCCGACTGCCGCATAGCTCATTAAATTGGAGCTACCACATAAATGGCTATTGTGAGGCCGTCTAAGATCTCCTTGATCATGGGGCTGCTCTAGATTTTGTTTGGTAGCAGCCGATGTCTATGTTTCCAGATTTGACACGCGGTGAGCCTTCAATATCCACCTCTCCTATAGGCACTCCTTCAGTCGCACCAGCGGCGATCGCGGGAGAATCTGATCGCAGATGAAAATCCTGGGCGGCGTCAACAAAATGCGGATCCAGAAAACGGGAATGACGATCATTTCCCGTTAGCTGAACATAGGTGTCGAAGCCTGTCATGGGACCAGAGGACTCTCCCCAGGTGCTCTCCTTTGATCCGGAAGCACAGTAATAAAGGTTGTGATCGATCATGACGGGCGGCTGGCTTTTGTGGACCTGCGATTTATTCAGCGTGAGAAGGCAACGGGAGCCAGCGTAGACGATGTTGTTGGCAAAAATATTGTCCGCCATGTTCCGCTGCATCTGGAGTTCACCAGACCCTGTGCCCGACGTATCGTTGTCGTAGAGCGTGTTGTTGACCACGGTGCAGTGCTCTGTGTGCCCCCGCTCAGGATCATAACCGCCGATGGAAACACCTGCGGTATGGTTGTGATAGACAAGGTTATTTCGTGCAGTGATGTAGCTGGTGGAGCGATCCTTGTGCTCACTGGCCAGCTCGATTCCAAAGTCCACATCATGAATGACGTTCTGTTCGATCAGGATTCTGGTGCCGCCGTCTACGTAAATACCATCCGAAGATTCATCGTTGCGATATGCCGGATTGCCGCGCGAAGTAATGTTGTAAACCAGATTGCCGCTCACCAACCCGTCGCGCGCCTGGTCAACGGCAGGGTCGGGAGCGGTCCGCTCGAACCCGATGGCGTCGATTCCAATGTTGTTGTTGTCGTGGACAACATTGTGTGTAATGCGGAAGTTCGTAACGTTCCCATTCATTACTAGCGATTCGCTCGAGCCGGTTTTGAGATGATGCACTTCGTTGCCGTCTACAACCAGTTCACTGATTGGAGTCCTGGCGTCAGTACCATACACAGCAATGCCAAATCCGTTGGCGCCGTGTCCCGGAGCATCACGTCCGTTAAACGTTTGCTCAATATGATGGAAAAACGCTCTGCGTCGAGGACGGCTGTCTCGCCGGGATAGCTTCGAAAAGTAATGTATTCATCAGTCGCGTTGCCGGATGCTTTAATGCTTACGCGCTCTTCGTAAATTCCACCTCGCACATTGACGGTACTACCCGCACGCACTGTATCTGCGGCATGCTGAATGGTGCGCCAAGGTGCCGCTTGCGTGCCGGGATTCGAATCATCCCCTGTCTTCGACACGTAGAAGGAGGAGTTAGTTTGTCCAAAGGCTGCGGAGACGCACACCGATAACGTAATCAGAGACAGAAATTTCACGCTCGTCTTCTCAAGAAACACAACGCTGGCTTGTAACGCTGTTCATTGTGGCTGCGCTTCTACAAGCAGATTTCCTGTGAATTCAATCGGCAGACGCGCATTGTGTCCTGACACTGTCCCCAGACTTTTTCCTGTGACGTAGTCCACGACTGTGTAGTTGCGGTCTTCGAGGCCGCGCAGTTCGACTGAGCCCTTCCACTGTTTAGCAAAAAAAGCGTAGTACATGGTCCGGTCTTTGCGGATGACATGCGCCTCCGGCACATCGAAGCCGATGTCATACAGCTGCCCCAGATATTGTCCTTTGGACAACATATTTTCCCGATAAATGCGAAGCCACTTTTCGAATTCCTTCTCGCGCTCAGGAGTCAGATCGGATTTGCCATGCTTTGTGACTAAAGACGGAAGAACAAACTGCGTTCCCACGACGCCTCCTACGCCCACAGTGGACGCAAAGTCATTGCCCCCGTCGCTCAGCTCGACGTGATCGCCGAAGAATGGAACGTTGTCTCCCATCAGGGCCTTTAACGTTTTCGCCTTGGAGCGAACTTGAAAGGAACT
>JAATFH010000212.1 GCA_015655315.1 Terriglobales bacterium | reverse complement strand
CAAGCACGCGGTCCCATACGAGGTTGTACTTCTGGCTCCAGCTCCCTGTCTGGTCGAAGGCCAGCTTGTAATGGTCGCCGTCGAGCGCCATCTGCTTCCACTTCGTAGCCATCTGCTCGGCCAGCTTGCGGTACTCGGCTGCCTCTTGTTTCTTGCTGAGCTGGTCGGCGAGCTGGGCGTAGCTGCCGAGAGCTTCAATCGCTTTGATCGACAGGTTGGTGTTGTGCGGCAGGTGACCGGCAAAATCGTCGGTGCTGAGCTGGTTCTCCGGGTCCATGCCTTTTTCCTTGAGATATTCCGCCCACTTTGTCAGGACCGGCCAGTACTTCTGCGCGAAGGCTGCCGAGTCCTGCGCGTGCGCCAGCGCATTGGTCAGGATGATGAGGTTGCCGCTTTCTTCGACCGGCATCTGGTCTTCTTCGGTGCGCTCGCCGCCTCCGTAGACCTGCCCATTGGCCAGCGGATAGGTTCCCAGATCGTGTGGAGCGAAAGGCCAGCGCCAGCGCGGCAGGCTGGCGTATTCCAGCATCGGCGCAAGCTGAGCTTCGAGCAGCTTTGGATTCAGCAGAAGAAAGAACGGCGCGGAGGGGTAAGTCACATCGACGGTGTCGATGCATCCGTTGCTGAAGTTTTCTTTGGAGAAAAGCATGGGGCTGCCGTCTACGTCTGCCACCAGCTTGTGTGCTGCGATTGTCTGGCGGTAGGCGAGCGTCGCCAGCTGCGCATAATGGGAACCGCCCTCGCGTTCCAGGTCGGTCACCAGATCTTTGTCGAATGCTGCTGCCTGCTTGCGCAGCGATGCCTCGTCCGCCTCGGCTTTTTGCAGCATCTCTGCTGTCGTCATGCCGTTGCGTCTCCAATAGGAGCGCAGACGGCGGTTCAGGTATTCGATGGCGAAGCGGTCGTCATAGGCGAGCAGAATTCTGCGCGAAACCGGGACGCTTCCCACGCTGCCGAGATCAAAGCGCACGGCAAGGAGAGGCAATCCTTGTTTCACGGGACGGGGCATGTCGAGATCGTCGCTCGCAGGCGTTGTGCCGTTCTCCGCGAACTGACGGCGCGCCTCCGCATTGCTGGCGGCGGTTTCCGTTCCCTGTTGTGGCGGAACAGCGAGGTAGAGCCAGCCCCAGTCGATGCGCAGGTTGTCGCCTGACTTGGCGAGCACCGGCTGGGCGTTGGTTCCGACGCGCAGCGCCTGCATGTCGCCAACTCGTTCGCGCCCCCATACGACTGTATCGTCACCGGTGTTTGTTGCCAGTTGAGATGTGGCGTCAAAGTAGAGCGCCACGTTGTGGGGCTGTGCGTCTATGGAGCGTACGTCCCAGCTCACATAAGTGACCGGACGCGACAATACATCCAGATCCTGCGGCAGTGCCGGAGTGAAGAAAGTCAGCGTGAGATGGATGCCTGCGTCTTCGAAGTCGTAGATCGTCCGTGTGGGCCATATCATGCGCGATACCTGTTTGAGCGCAGGAATGTCACGCTCGTCGCCGAGGAAGCGGAGCGTTCTTCCATCGACCCGCACGAGCCCAGCCATCTGCTGGTGCGTTCCCGTCCAGTGGCGTGTAGAACCTGCAGTCAGTTCATCATCGAAGGACCAGACGCTGAAATAGGGGTCGTGCAGAACCAGCGGCGTCGCAGGCGTGCGAACTGTTACCGGCTCCTGCGCCGAGGCTGGACGGCTTACGAAGAAAGCGACGAGAGCTGCAGAGCAGAGTGTGAGCACGGCAGAAGAAGGACGTAAATTTCGCACTCACTCTTCTTACACGATCTGAGTGGCGCTGTAAAAGAACAGATGACCTATACCGCAGGTCGCAGATTTGTGATAATGGCTATATTGGGCCGCCCTTGGAAGAGCGGCTGGTTCCTGCCGACTGCTGCGCCTGCGGCGTCGATGTTCGATGAATCCGATCGATCCTGCGGCGGTTATAAACTTCATCAAACTGCATAAACCTTTTCCGGTGAAGATGTTCTTCGATTCGCAGTAAAATAATCATAGGTATGAAGAAAACGAATCAGGGCACGCGCATAGGCTTTGCCATTCTTGTCATCCTCGGCACGATCATCTATCTCGCTATCAGCGGAGTGCAGGCCAACAAGAGCTATTACGTCACCATCCAGGAGCTGCAAGGGATGGGCAACAAGGCGTACACCCGCCACCTGCGCGTTGCCGGAAACGTTCAGCCGGGGTCCATCCAGCACAAGGGCTCAGATGCGGAATTTGTCCTGGTGGAGAACACTCGGACCCTTCGCGTCTCTTATAAGGGCGATGAGCCGCCGCCGGATACCTTCAAGGACAATTCCCAGGCGCTCGCCATCGGCACCTTTGGACACGACGGCGTCTTCCATGCCACGCAGCTCCAGGCCAAATGCGCTTCGAAGTATGCTCCGGCGCAGCCGGGCCAGAATCCCACCGCCGCGCAGGCTGCGGGAACAGCTGCAATGGTTGCTCCCCGCTAAATTTCACGGCATCGCGACACACGTCACAGCTAACCGCGTGCGTGACCTGTAAACTGTTCTCTGCACGATGCCTATCACTGCCCAGTTGGAGACCGTCTCAAAACTCTACGGCACCTTCGCCGCGCTGCGTAAGGTCTCCCTCACATTGGAGGCAGGCTGCTGCTATGTTTTGCTTGGCGAAAATGGAGCGGGCAAGTCGACCCTTCTCCGCATCCTTGCCGGACTCTTACGTCCTACCTATGGGACCATCACTGTTTTAGGAACTTCGCCCCAGGAAGCGCGTGCCCGCATCGGATACATGAGCCATGCGCCCATGCTGTACGAGGAATATACCGCCGCAGAAAATCTCCGCTATTTCGCTGACCTGTACCGTGCAGGCCCCTGTCTTAGCCCCGAGGATGCGCTACGTTCTGTCGGACTGGACCCGGCGCTCACGCGTCCAGTCGCGCAGTATTCGCAGGGTATGCGTCAGCGGGCTTCGCTGGCCCGCGTGCTGCTTTCGCAGCCGGAGCTATTGTTGCTCGACGAGCCCTTTTCCAACATGGACATTGGCAGCGCTCACCAGATGCTCGACCTGCTCGCCAGGATTAAGGCCGAGCAACGCACCATCGTTCTCACAACGCATCAACGCGAGCTGGCTGAGCCGCTGGCCGATTCCCTGATTACGCTTGTTGCAGGCAGCGTGAACGCGGTTGTGGACAAGGCTCGCAGCACTACGGTCAACGCATGAAGACCAACGCTGCCCGCTATCTCGACTCTCTCGGCATCCACTATGAGTTGCGCGACTATGCGCTCGACACCGAGGATTTCTCCGCCATTCTGGTCGCGGAAAAGATCGGAATGCCGCCGGAGCAGGTCTTTAAAACGCTGCTCTGCGTCACGAGTGACAAAGAGCATGTGTTCGCGGTTGTTCCCGGCAATGTTGAACTGGACTTTAAGAAGCTGGCACACGCTGCCGGAGCACGCAAGGTGGAGATGGTTTCTCTCAAAGACGTTCAGCCGCTCACGGGATATATTCGCGGCGGCGTAACTGTCTTTGGCGCGAAGAAGGACTTCCCTGTCTACGCCGACGAGACGCTGGAACTCTTCGATCTGATATCGGTCTCGGCGGGGATACGCGGCACGCAGATCGTTCTTTCACCCGCGGATTACATTCGCGCTTCGCATGCTAATCTGGCCGATCTGACGAAGGAGCATGCGTCATGAGACGACCTTACTTCGTTACGCATCTGCTGAAAGATTTGCGGCTCGAATGGCGGTCGAAAGACGCCATCAACTCGATGCTCTGCTTCGCGCTGCTGGTAGTGGTGCTTTTCAGCCTGGCGTTCGATCCCACGCGCGAATCGTCGCGGCAGATTGCGGGCGGTATTCTTTGCGTGGCTACGATGTTCGCTTCGGTTTCCGCGCTCAATCAGGCGTGGGCGCGTGAGTTGCGGCACCTGGTGCTGGA
Organism: Terriglobales bacterium; assembly: GCA_015655315.1. Classification (GTDB taxonomy): domain Bacteria; phylum Acidobacteriota; class Terriglobia; order Terriglobales; family Acidobacteriaceae; genus Alloacidobacterium. The sequence goes on along the minus strand of JAATFH010000212.1, from coordinate 7,943 downwards.
CGCTCAACGGATGACGCCTGCCCCGGCGGCTTCGCTTTTTCTCGGGAAGGTGCTGGCGAATTTTCTATTTGTAACTGTGGTTGAGCTGATTCTCACACCGGTCTTCATTATTTTTTATAACCTGCATGCGTTAGGAAACGGCTGGCTCCTCGCTCTCGTGCTGCCGCTGGGGACGTGGGCGCTGGTAGCGAACGGGACATTCTTTGCCGCTCTCTCGATTCGCACGCGGAACCGCGAGTTGCTGCTGCCCCTGATTCTCTTTCCGTTGTTTATTCCAGCGCTGCTGGCAATGGTGCTCGGAGCCACCGCTATCCTCACGGGAGAGTCCGATCCGGTGCTGTGGATCAAATTGCTGGCTGGCTACGACGTGATCTATACGACGATCTGCCTGCTGTTATTCGAGATCGTTCTGCACGCGGAGTAGGACTTTTAACTCGCCGGCATCAGGCTGGTTCCTGATACAGGCCGACGACGTTCCCTCCCGGATCGCGGAATCTGGCCGTGATTTCCGGTGCATCTGCGCCGATTGGCTGTACGATCTCGCCTCCGTTCGCGATGACCGTCTCCATGGTTGCAGCGACGCTGTCCACCATGATGTAGATCATGAAGCCGGGCTGGGCAGCCGGAGGACGCCCGAGAACCCACGCCCCGCTGACCTGGCCCACTCCATCGTCGAAGGCGGTCGCGCCGTCACCGCGTTGCCGAATCGTCCAGCCGAAGACGCGGCTGTAGAAATCGGCTGAACGGGATACGTCCGTCGCCGGTATCTCGATGTAACAGATTTTTCCGTTGCCTAGTGTTGGTGGCATGTGGGTTCCCCCTGGAATGGCTCTTTGTATCAGTTGCAGTGATGCACAGGCAACGCGGAAGGTAATTTCATTGACATTGTCGATTGGCTCGTCCAGTATTCGGTTGTTTTCAGAACCGGACGAGTACCCTTCCGCAAAAACCCGCCGACGCTCTTTCCTTCTGAATGGGCCCCGCAACTCCAATCGCTTCTATCCGAGGAGAATTCCCCATGAAACAATCCATATTTCTTTGCGCAGCCATATTTGCGGTCGCTGCGGTGTTGGCGGCGCAAAAGTAGGCGCCAGTGCCGCGACCACAATGATCGCGATCATAATGACCGGCACGACCAGACCGAAAGAGAACGCATCGTACGCGGCTTCAAAATCGCGCCTGTCCCGCTCGATCTCAAAGGCAAGGATCCGGAACTCGTCGGCCTTGGCAGCTATCTCGTCAACGCTGTCGGCGGGTGCAACGACTGCCATACCAATCCACATCTCGCGAACGGGGGTGACCCGTTCCAGGGCCAGCCCAAGCAGATCAACGCCACGAACTATCTCGCGGGCGGGATGGCCTTCGGGCCTTTCATCTCCCGCAACCTGACGCCGGAACACGGGCTTCCGGCGGGTCGTACATACAAAGAGTTCAAAGAGATTCTGCGAAAGGGCACGGACTTCGACAATCCCGGACAACTGCTCCAGGTCATGCCCTGGCCCGGCTATCAGGAGATGAGCGACCATGATATCCGCGCCATGTATGAATATCTGCGTGCCATCCCACCTGCCACTCCCGGCTCATAGCAATTCTGCCTGCGCAAGAAAAACAAACCCGGGCAAGGTCACGAAAACCGTGTCCTTGCCCGAAGCGGACGTTGTGTGTCTTTGTTCGATACTTCACTTTGCTGCCTTGCCATCCGTCGAAAACTCCGTGCACTGTTACATTAAAAATAAAGGCCATGTTTTATCCCACAAACGATCTACGCATAAAGTCGACGCGAGTTGTGCTGCCTCCGGTGTTTCTCGAAGAAGAGTTGCCGGTTACCGACCGGGCGTCGGAAACTGTCTTTCAGGCACGTAACGAAATCACCAACATCCTGAACGGCACGGATTCGCGGCTGGTTGTCGTGGTTGGACCGTGCTCGATCCACGACACCAGGGCCGCGCGTGAATATGCCGGGCTGCTGAAAGAGGCCATTGCCGAGTTGGGCAATGACCTGCGCATTGTCATGCGCGTCTACTTTGAGAAGCCGCGCACGACGCTGGGCTGGAAGGGTTTGATCAATGACCCTTATCTCGACGAGTCTTTCCGCATCAACGACGGGTTGAGAATGGCGCGGCACCTGCTGCTCGATCTGGCTGAGATGGGAGTGCCTGCGGGAACTGAGTTTCTCGACATGATTTCGCCGCAATATGTGGCTGAACTGGTGAGCTGGGGAGCCATCGGCGCACGCACCACGGAGAGCCAGGTGCATCGGCAGCTTACCTCCGGCCTGTCCTGCCCGGTCGGCTTCAAGAACGGGATGTCGGGCAATGTGCAGATCGCCATCGAGGCCATTGTCTCGGCTGGGCATCCGCATACGTTTCTCGGCACTTCGGAAACTGGCCAGTCGGCGATTCTGTTCACCACGGGCAATCCTGATTGCCACATCATTCTGCGCGGCGGCAGGCAGACGACGAATTATGATGCTGCGTCGGTAGCTTCCACTGCCGAACAGATGGAAAAAGCAGGCATCAAGCCGCGCATCATGATCGACTGCAGCCATGCCAACAGCGGCAAGGATTACAGGAAACAGGGCGCAGTCTGCCGCAATGTTGCCGAACAAATTGCGGCGGGCGACCATCGCATCATGGGAGTGATGATCGAAAGCAATCTGGTGGCTGGCTCGCAGAATCTTTCGCACGATAAGCCCCTCACCTACGGTCAGAGCATCACGGATGGCTGCATCGACTGGAAAGAGACGCACGGCTTGCTGAAAGAACTCGCTACTGCGGTTCGCGCACGGGGATAGCACTTCTAGTTGTTGCGTGGACTATATGCTGGCCGGTTGGTTATATGAGTCGAGGCATTCTAAATGCGAAACGTTCAGAATGTCGCTTAAACTATTGATTCAAATATATTAACAGCGCCCATCGGTCATTCATGGCGAGCTACATGATTGAGAATATCAGAGCCGCAGCGCTGTCTTGACCAGTGAAAACGCATACCGTACGGAGGATAATCGTCCTCCACCCCGGCGGGGTTTCACGCGAACCGGCAGCGAATTCTGTTAGCGCAGGAAATGCCAGAGGCCCCAGCCGGCGGCGACCATCAGGGCAAAAATGAGATTGCAAACCATGGCAACGGCGATGCCACGGACACAGCCGAGTCCGTCGTCTGCCGGCGCAAGACTATCTTCGATGGAAAATTCTGCTTCGACACGCACATCTTTCGGAACCAGTGACAGATGCCTGATCCGGATTGGCTGCAACGAATGACTGAAAGTGCTCATAAGCCTTCCCTCACGAGCTTCTATCGGCGCGGTCATGGTCTACGTCAGCGGTTCCGAATTACCCCTCATTTCTGTTCTGAATTGAAACAGGCGGATCAACCTGCGGAACAAAACGCTGCCGGAGCATGCGTCGTGCCGAGTGCGCAGGGCAGAAGAAATGTGTCGGGATTTTTTTGTGAATTCACAGGGAATATCTCCACTTCCTTGACGGCAGTGATGAGCAGAAACTACTCTCAGATGAGAGGCTTCAGCGATAAGACGCTCAAGCGGTGAGATCGAAAATGCCGGGTGCAAACTATTTCTGGAATTACGTGCCGTTGGTGCTACAAATCCTTGCCGCCTGCGGGCTTGGCGCAGGGATGATAACCGCATCCTGGTTTCTGGGCCGTCACCGCAACACCAAGGCGAAGCTCGATGCCTACGAATGCGGTGTCCCGGTAGAGGGTGACGCTCGCGGACGCTTTTCTGTGCGCTTTTACATGGTGGCCATGCTCTTCATCCTGTTCGATGTGGAAGTGGTTTTCATGCTACCGTGGGCTGTCATCTATCGCGATCTTCCGCATCTTGTCGGCTCGCGGTTCTTTGGTTTTTGGGAAATGTTGGTGTATATCGGCTTTGTATTGGTCGGTTTCTTCTACATCGCCAAAAAAGGCATTCTCGACTGGTCTTCAGACAAGGGCGATCTGTAGAACTTCGACAGACGCAATTCTTCAGCGGAACTAACTTACTGAGCCGGCTTACGGCTCTCTGACCTGGGCCTGCTGACGGCCCTCTGCAAAGTAAGGACTCGATGGATTCAGCTGTTCAAGGGAAAGATGCCGTGCGTGAAGCCCTGCCGGAAAACCGGGCGCTTGCTTCCCTGCTGGCATGGAAGACCGATGCCGTTCTCGACGCGAAATATCACTTGAAAGAATTGACGGTCACGATAGCGCGCGATGAGATTCGCGGCGCATGCCAAGCGGTGAAGGCAGCGGGCTACAACTTCCTTGAAGACGTAACCTGCGTGGACTGGTATCCCAGCGAGCCGCGCTTTCAGGTGACCTACCATATTCTTTCGCACAGTCTGAAAGACCGCGTGCGGCTGATCTCTCCCGTCGAGAGCATCGATCCCACCATTGACAGCATTACGAGCATCTGGCCCTCGGCGAACTTCTATGAGCGCGAGGTCTGGGATCTCTTCGGCGTGCGCTTCCATGGGCATCCGGAACTGCGCCGCATCATGCTGCCGGAAGAGTGGGATGGCCATCCGCTACGCAAAGACTATCCTGTGGAGGGCTACCGCTAATGCCGACAAGTCCTGAACTGGCGAAATTCATAGAAACCTCCACGCTGCTCAAGGCGCGTCCGGAGGAAGGCTCGAAAGACCACACGATGGTCCTGAACATGGGACCGCAGCATCCCTCGACGCATGGCGTGTTGCGCCTGGTGATCGAGATCGATGGCGAGACGGTTCTGAAGGTCGTTCCGGATATCGGGTATCTGCACACCGGCATAGAGAAGACCTGCGAGGCGAAGTTCTATCAGCAGGTGGTTCCGATGACCGACCGCATCGACTACCTGTGTCCGATGACCAACAACCTGGCGTATTGCCTGGCGATCGAGAAGCTGCTGCAGCTTGAAATTCCCGACCGCGCGCAGTGGATTCGCGTGTTGCTGAACGAACTGACGCGGTTGAATTCGCATCTGGTCTGGCTGGGCACGCACGCCATGGATATTGGCGCGCTGACGGTCTTCCTCTACACATTTCGTGAGCGCGAAGACATCCTGCGCATCTTTGAGCATGTCTCCGGGCAGCGCATGATGACTTCCTACTTCCGCGTTGGTGGGCTGGCGCTGGAGCCGCCGTTGGATTTCTTCGATCGGGTCAAGACGTTCATCAAGCGGCTGCCGGAGAAGATCGATGAGTATGAGAACCTGCTGACCGGCAACCCGATCTTCTTCAATCGACTGAAGGGTGTGGGGCATTTGAGCGCGGAAGATGCCATCGCCCTGGGCGTGACCGGACCGCCGCTGCGCGCCTCCGGCGTGGACTGGGATTTGCGGCGCGACATGCCATACTCGAGCTACGAAAAGTTCCAGTTCCAGGTGCCGGTATCCAATGACTGCGACGTGTGGGCGCGGTATGTTGTCCGCATCCAGGAAATGCGCGAATCGGTGAAGATCATCGAGCAGGCGCTGGCCGGCATGCCGGAAGGCCGCATCACGGCGGATGCGCCACACATGGTCCTGCCGGACCGCGAGAAGATGAAGACGCAGATGGAGTCACTGATCTACCACTTCAAGATCGTGACCGAGGGCTTTACGGTTCCTGCGGGCCAGGTCTATCAGGCGGTTGAATCGCCACGCGGCGAGATGGGCTACTTGGCGGTCAGCCATGGAACGACGATGCCGTATCGCGTGCATATGCGGAATCCGTCATTCGCGACTCTGCAGGCACTGCAGACAATGTGCGCGGGACGGCTGATTGCGGACGTGGTTGCCGTGATCGGATCGATTGACATTGTTCTGGGAGAGATCGACAGGTGAGTGCGACCGTCGGCGACGAACGGCTTTTTGTAGAGCTTTGGATTTCGTTTGTTTCTCTGGTGCGCTCGTATGTAGCAGCGCATGATTTGGGCAGAATCGAAGGCCGCGCTTTTGTCGATGATGGCGAAGATGGCCGTCTCACCGTACGCGAAGAGAAGAATATTCTGGTTGTAGAGTTTGATGCGCGCAGTGGCACGGGCCAGTGGGCGTTGTACGATGACGAGCCGGGACCGGAGCGGCGGCTGAGCGGCGGCGAGTTTCGTATCGGGACCGACAGCCTCGTTACATTCAGCGACCGGCGGGGTTCAGTTGAGATGGAGATTGCGGCAGAGGCGTTCACCGCAAAGATTTTTGACCAGGATTAGCAGGCACGAGGATTCAGAATGAGTACACCTCAAACTACGATTTTTTCACCGGCGCTGGCGGCGCGCTTCGATCACCTGGTGACGATTTATCCGCTCAAGCGCTCTGCGCTTGTTCCGATGTTGCTGTACGCGCAGGATGAGGTCGGCTACATTTCCGAGGCGGTCGTCGTCGAGATCGCGCATCGCATTGGAATCACCGAGTTGGACGTACGGAATGTGCTCAGCTACTACTCGATGCTGCGGACGAAGCCTGCAGGCAAGTACAACGTGCAGGTGTGCACGAATATCTCCTGCATGCTGCGCGATGGCTATGGCATTCTCGAGCATTGCAAGAAGCGGCTCGGTATCGGACACAAAGAAGTGACGGCGGATGGCCTCTTCTCCCTTGAAGAGGTCGAGTGCATCGGAGCGTGCTGCTGGGCTCCGGCAGTGCAGGTTAACTATGACTTTTATGACGAACTGACGCCGGAGAAGATGGACCAGATTCTGGATGACTACCAGGCAGGACGCGGAAAGGAGACGGTCTAATGCCCAGACTCGTTTCCCATCCCGACGAAGTAAGGATTCTCTCACGCCGCTTTGGACAAGGCGCCACGGATATCGACAAATACGTTGAGCTGGATGGCTACAAAGCCGTGCAGACCGCGATCGAGAAAGGCGCCGATTGGATCATCGCCGAGATGAAGGCCTCCGGTTTGCGCGGACGCGGCGGCGCGGGCTTTCCGACAGGAATGAAGTGGTCGTTTGTACCGAAGCAGTCAGACCGGCCCAAGTATGTTCTGGTCAATGGCGACGAGAGCGAGCCGGGAACCTGCAAGGACCATGTGATCTTTCTGCACGATCCCCATGCGGTGATTGAAGGCACGATGATTGCCGGGCTTGCCATCGGCTCAAAGATGGGCTTCATCTATCTGCGCGGCGAGTACCGCTACCTGCTGAAGATCATGGAAAAGGCCGTTGCCGATGCTTACGCGAAGGGCTTTCTCGGAAAGAATATCTTTGGTTCCGGCATCGACTTCGATATCGTCACGCAGACAGGCGCGGGAGCCTATGAGGTTGGCGAAGAGTCGGCCCTGATGGAATCGCTGGAAGGCAAGCGCGGCGTTCCCCGCATCAAGCCTCCCTTCCCTGCTGTAGTAGGTTTGTATGGCGGCCCTACGGTCATCAATAACGCCGAGACGATCGCCTCTGCCCCCCACATCCTGCTGATGGGCGGCGAGGCCTACGCCAAGCTCGGGTCCGAGCGCAACGGCGGCACCCGTCTCTTCGGCATCTCCGGCCACGTCGAGCGGCCCGGCATCTATGAGCTGCCCATGGGCTACAACCTGAAGAAGGCCATCTATGAGGTTGGTGGCGGGATTCGCGGCGGCAAAAAGCTGAAGGCTGTAGTTCCGGGCGGGTCTTCTACTCCCGTGCTCACCGCGGATTAAATTGATGTCGGCCTCGACTTCGACCAGATGGGCAAAGCTGGAACCATGCTCGGATCGGGCGGCATTGTTGTGCTGGACGAGACGGTCTGCATGGTCGAGTTCGCACTGCGCACCATCAAGTTTTACGAGCACGAAAGCTGTGGATGGTGCATTCCCTGTCGTGAAGGCACGGACTGGCTGAAGAAGTCGATCGGTCGTCTGCATGCCGGTGGCGCAGTGGATAAGGACATTGACAACATTAAGTATCTGGCTGAGAACATGCTGGGCCGCACCTTCTGCCCGCTTGGCGATGCTGCAGCGATGCCAACGATTGCTTTCGTGAAGAAGTTCCGCAAAGAGTTCGAAGAT
>JAATFH010000018.1 GCA_015655315.1 Terriglobales bacterium | reverse complement strand
TTTTATGGGCAACGATCATAGCAATGTTACTTGCGCTCGTTTCTTTCGATGGTCTTCAAAGTGGGGAAAATCTCTTCTTTCTCTTCAGATGGCCGTAACCTATGCGTTTGTCATAGCTGCGTTTGTATGGAGCTTGGGCGCGTGGTGGGCCTCGGATACGCTACAGGATAAAAACCCTAAGCGGTGGAGCAAAAAGAGAACAAGAGGGGAGAAGCCTGGAGGCGCTAGAAGATACGCTCTCTTGAAATTTGGTGTTTCTCTCGCAATATTCGTCCCTCTTGTACCGGCAATGGTAGTTACGCACTACTTGGGATACGCGATTGAACTCCGTCAAATGTATGGCGTACTAATACCGGCCAATGATCCTACCCCTATAAATCCATGCGGAGAAGTCGAAGGAAACGATGTGCTTTTTCTCTATGGAGAAACCGGCGCGTCTCGGGTGAGTGCCTTTCCTCACGCAATTCTGAATTCCCGTTCGATGGGAGATATAGTGGCGGTAAACCGTCGCAAAGATGGGTCAATCATAGTCAACATGAGCGTGCTTGATCCGACGGGAAAGATTATCGTGCAAATGGACGACAGTGGCTTTTCAGTAAATCACAATGCGGTTATGTCCATGATGCGCCCGGATAAGAGCACGTTGACTATCACTGGAGAGTATCCCGGAGAGAAAATGGATATTCGCTATCTGAATAAAAACACAATCAGAATTACTGGCTTCTTTCATTACCCGGGGCACCCTGACGCTATTGCATTACGCTCACCCTTAATTGGGATTTGCCCATCTGCTGGGGCGATGACTGAATCTGATGTGTCAATCCCGTGACAGGCAAAGTGGAGATCCGAACAAATGATTAAGAAAGGCCGATACATTACCAGGCTAAGTGATTGAAAACACTAGGACGATACTAAACATAGTTAAATCAATGACTTAGCAGGGGATAATCCCCCGCTAAGTCATTGAAAATAAAGGAAAGTGAGGGGAGAGGGGGGAGGGGGGTGGTAGTCCCATCTGGGGCTTAGTAACCGTTGGCGATCAGATAATCAAGCGTCAATTCAAACGCAGGCTCTTTGCTCTTCTGCCGCTGTTCGAAGAACTTCATCATCACATCGGCTTCCAGGTTCACCGGCTCGCCCGCCGCGAGCGAGTGCAGATTCGTATGCGCGTACGTATGAGGAATGACCGCAACCGAAACCGTCTTCCCATCGAACTTCGCCACCGTCAGGCTGATACCTTCAATGGCGATAGAGCCCTTCTCGACCACGTAGCGACCCACACTCTCCGGAACCGCGATGCGCAGCCACCAATCAGTCTGGGAGCGGTCCGTATCCGGAGAAACGGGCTCCAGCCCCAGCAGCGTTCCGGTGGCATCCACATGCCCCTGGACAACATGGCCGCCCAGCGGAGTGCCCGCGGGAGTCGGCAGTTCCAGGTTGACGACCGTTCCCGGCCTCAGGCCCGCGAGCGAAGTCCGGGCCACCGTCTCCGCCGCCAGATCGGCGTGAAAGACCGGAGGATCGACCGAGATATCGAGCGCCGTAAGGCAGACGCCGCTGACGGCAATGGAGTCGCCCGTGTGAAGCTTCACTGTCATGCCGGGGGCCGAGACGGCAATCCGCCGCGTTCCCAGCCGCTCTTCCACGCTAATAATTTTTCCAGTCGTTTCAATCAGTCCGGTAAACATAATCCATTATTTCCAGGGATCGCGCAGGTAAGCTTCGAGGCAGACATCGCGGTCAATCGTTTTCCATGAGATGCGCTCCGGCACAGCTTCGATTCGCCCGCTATCCGCAAGCAGTGGAACGCCATCCGATCCCATGAACACCGGAGCATAGAACAGGCACAGCTTATCGACGGCATGCGCTGCCAGCGCCGCGCTGTTCAGCCTCGAACCCGCCTCCAGCATCGCGCTCAACACCTGCATCTCTCCCAGCCTCTCCAGAACGCGCACAAGCGAGACATGACCGTCCACCGCATCCAGCCGCTCCAGCCGCACACCAGCCGCTTCCAGCGCCCGCGCACGATCGGAATCGGACGACGCATGAAAGATCAGCACATCGCCCTGTGCCGATTGCGCCAGCTTCGAGCCGGCAGGAAACCGCAGCGAGGAATCGAGCACCACCCTTAGCAGTGGTCTGCGGCGTGGCAGGCCGCTGCGATCCATCAGCAATGGATCGTCGGCGAGAACAGTATCGACACCCGTGATGAGAGCATCGGAAGCATGCCGCATCCGCTGCACGAGCGCACGCGACGCTTCGCTCGTGATGTAATGCGTCGTCCCCGCTGGAACCGTAGCCGGAGCGATCCGCCCATCGAGCGAAACACCAGCCTTCAACGTGAGGAAAGGCAGACGACGCTGAATGTACCGGGCAAATCCGTCGTTCAGAGCACGCGCCTCATCCCGAAGCACATCGGTCGTAACCGGAATGCCCGCAGCCCGCAGCTTCGCAATGCCGCGGCCATTCACCGCAGAGTTCGGATCGCCCGTCGCGACCACAACGCGGCCCACACCCGCCGCGATCAGCGCATCCGCACACGGCCCGGTTCGTCCCTGATGCGAGCACGGCTCCAAAGTGACATACGCAGTCGAGCCGCGAGCCCGATCACCGGCTTGTTTCAGGGCCGCAATTTCGGCATGGTCGAGCTTGTCGTACTCATGAAAGCCTTCGCCGACCATACTGCCGTCCTGCTGCACGAGAACACAGCCAACCGCAGGATTGGGTGACGACAAGCCGACCGAGCGTGCGGCCTGATCGAGCGCACGCCTCATCCACTGAAGATCGGCAGGTAAAAAGGTATCTTCCGGCAAAACTAGGCTCCCAGCAGCGAGTCAACGAAGGCAGTGCTATCAAACGGCAGCAGGTCCTCGATCTTCTCGCCGACGCCGACGAAACGCACCGGCAGATTCAACTCACGCGCAATGGCGACGGCAATGCCGCCCTTGGCTGTGCCATCGAGCTTGGTGAGGATAATCCCAGTCACGCCAGCCGACTCGGTGAACAGCCTTGCCTGCTGCAACCCGTTCTGTCCCGTCGTGGCGTCCATCACCAGCAGCACCTCGTGCGGCGCATCGGGAATGATGCGCTGCGTCGTACGCCGCATCTTGTCGAGTTCGGCCATCAGGCAGTTCTTGGTGTGCAATCGCCCGGCTGTATCGACGATGAG
>JAATFH010000057.1 GCA_015655315.1 Terriglobales bacterium | reverse complement strand
GTTCGATACGAAGTTCATGGAGCGCTATTTCGAGCGCGAAAAAGAGCGCAAGGAAGCTGAAGGGGTTCGGTAGCTGAATCCCTCGCTGCGCTAAGCCTCATTTCTCAGTGATTCGCGGTTTTTCGTCGTACCAGTACCAGGTGCGCTCGGCATGGCTTTTCCAGCCATTCGTCTACTTCTTTATTGACGGGCGTATGACGTTCCGGAATCTTCGCGCCAGCATCCACTAGAGTCTCGATGATTTCGATGTAATTTTCCGGATCGCCGCCGTGCGCTGCCGACCATAGTGTTTGGCCGAGCACTGTTCCTCCGTAGATATTTTTTGTTTCGAGCGGAGGATTGCGCCGCAGCAGGCACTTCACCGTATCCAGGTGGCCGCCGATGACGGCGCAGTGCAGCCCGGTCTGACCGTCGCCGCCGTGGGCTGCCAGGTCGGCACCTTTTTCCAGCAGGAATTCGACGGTGTCCGTATGGCCATAGATGCAGGCGTATCGAAAGCCTGATTCCATTTGCTTCTTCGTTGCGGTTGTCTTCAGCGTGCCATGGTCATCAAAGTAGCTCAGAACCAGATCGAGGCGGCCGATGCCTGCGGCGGATGACAGAGTGAGTCCAGCGCCTCGATTGGCAAGAAAGATTGCGGCCTTCATTCGCCCATTGGCGAGACAGCCTGCAACGGCTGAATCTTTGTTGCCCGCGCTGTGGGGCCGGTCGATGATGGCGTTGTGGTCGAGCAGCGTCTGGAGGAGCGCTTCCTGCACGCCGGCCTGTTCGGGATGAATGCTCGTTGCCGCGAGACCGAGCGTTGTTGCTCCGCCGCCATAGACATTGGCAGGTGCATCGACTTCCGCGCCTGCTTCGAGCAGAAGCTTGGTGATGTCCACGATATTCTTTGGCGTTTTCTGGCGGTAATTTTCAACTCCGTTTGCGGCGACGTAATGCAGTAGCGTGGCCTGATGCTCACGCGTCGAACGCATGCGAATGAGTTGCAGGTCTTGCTTGAGCAGACGTTTCAAGACGGCGATTTTACCGGTAACGATCGCATCGGCTGCTGCCTCGAATCTTGCGACGGACGAGTCTTTTTGTGTGAGCGCATCGAGATGGTGAACGAATTTCGGCCAGTTCTCGAAGCCATGCGAGCGTGCGATTACGAATTGCGCGTTTGTCAGAGTGCAGCCGGTAGAAAGTTTCTGACGGGCAAAAGACTCGATGCGGTTGGCATCGCGCGTCTTTTCTGTGAGCGGCCATTTTCTACTTATCTGTCGCGCCAGAGCCTCTATCCACTGATCCGTCCATGCGCTGATGGCGGTTTCGTCGGCAGACTTGCAGGCCTTGACGAGTTCTTTGGCGAGTTTCCTGTAGCGTTCCAGATTTGGGCGCGGGGGCAGGGGCAGAACATCCTGAGGATTGCGCATACGAAGCTCCTTTCATTGCATGCCTGGAGTCCGCACGAGTCAGGCTGAAAGAAGGTTCGCGACCTTCAGTTGTGGAATTCGTTGGGTGGGCAAAGCCCTTTCCGCGGACCGGATGCGTCCCTGACGCTGCTCTTCTCTTATCACATTGGCGAAAGGGGAGACAAGACAACCGTGAGGTGCCAAGGGCTATTTTTCCAAGTGCCGTTTTCATTTAGGCTTAAGCAGAGATGCCACTTTTACTTCCATCGCTCTATCCGATTCTGGATGCTTCGTTCCTGCCTGCGTTTGAGCGGGGCGCCTATCTCACCCGTATTGTTTGTGAGCTTGAAGATGAAGGCGTTACGCTGCTGCAGTATCGGAATAAGAGCGGCGATGAGGCGGAAGCCTTAACGGACGCGGAAGTGATGCGAACGGCAGCCACCAAGGCTCTCAGACTCATCATGAATGACAGCCCGGAGCTTGCTGTACGCGTGGGTTTCGATGGGGTACATGTGGGGCAGACGGATCGTTCTCCGTCCGAAGCGCGGGCGATCGTTGGAGCGGAGAGGATTGTCGGGGTATCTACGCACAATCGCGCACAGCTTACGGCGGCCGCTGCGCTGCCGGTAGATTACATCGCATTCGGCCCAGTTTTTGCCACGTCGTCGAAGCTGAATCCCGATCCTGTGGTGGGGCTCGATGGCGTACGCGAGGCGCGGGCGCTGACAAGCAAGCCACTTGTGGCGATTGGCGGGATTACGCTGGAGAATGCGCAGTCGGTGCTGGATGCAGGCGCGGATTCCGTGGCGATGATTTCAGCGATGTTTGGACCGGGTAAAGATTCTGCGAAAATAGCGAAAGACTTTCTCCGCAATTTCCGGTAGAACAAACAACAAGTGACCACGAGTACCCGACCCTCTTCAACACAGACGAATGCCGCGAGTCCGCATAGTGCCAACAGCCCGCATTTAGTGCAGCGGCTTGGGCTGTTCAGCTCCACTGCGATTGTGGTCGGGTCGATGATTGGCTCGGGCATATTTATTGTTCCGGCGGAGATCAGCCGCGGTGTCGGATCGCCTGCGCTGCTGATCGGTGCATGGCTGGTGACGGCGGTGATGACGATCATCGGCGCGCTCAGCTACGGCGAGCTGGCGGCGATGATGCCATCGGCGGGCGGACAATACGTTTATCTGAGAGAAGCGCTCGGCCCCATGTGGGGCTTTCTTTTTGGGTGGACACTTTTTCTCGTGATCCAGACCGGCACGATTGCTGCCGTAGCTGTGGCTTTCGGCAAGTTCCTTGGCGTCTTCTTTCCCGTGATCTCTTCGTCGCACTGGCTGCTGCGGTTCGGTCATGTTCCTGTCATCAAAATTGGTCCGATGTCGCTGGGGAATATGGACCTTGGCCTGAATACGGCAAACCTGACGGGCATCATCATCGTGCTGGTGCTGACAGGGATCAATATCCTCGGCGTGCGCCTGGGCGCGCTGGTACAGAACGTATTCACTACCGCAAAAACCGCGGCGCTGCTGGGACTGGTGATTCTCGGGTTTACGTTTGGACGGAATCCGGCGGCGATCGCGGCCAACTTCGGTCATAACTTCTGGCAGGGCGCTTCATGGCATACGCTGCATCCAGTGCAGGTGGGCGTGGGCGGGCCGATTGCGATGGTCGGGCTGCTGGCGGTGCTTGCTGTAGTGCAGACGGGGTCGCTGTTTTCCGCCGATGCCTGGAACAACGTGACCTATACGGCGGGAGAGATTCGGAATCCGAAAAGAAATTTGCCGCTCTCGCTGGTGCTGGGTACGGTGATTGTGATTGCGCTGTTTATCGCGGCGAATTTTGTGTATCTGCTGGTGCTGCCGCTGCAGGGCGATCCGCATGGTGCGACACTCTTTGCTCGCGGAATTGAGTATGCGTCTGAAGACCGTGTGGCGACAGCGGTGCTGCAACAGATTTTCCAGGATGCCGGCGCTTTTCTGATGGCGGGCGCGATCCTGATTTCCACCTTTGGCTGCGCGAATGGACTGATTCTGGCCGGGGCGCGCGTTTACTACGCAATGAGCCGCGACGGTTTATTTTTCAAGTCGACGAGCAAGCTGCACCCTCGCTACAAGACGCCGGTTGCGGCGCTGATCATTCAGGCGGTGTGGACTTGTTTTCTTTGTCTGACGGGATCGTACAGCCAGCTGCTGGACTACATTATCTGCACGGAACTGATCTTCTACATTTTGACAATTGCATGTCTGTTTGTGCTCCGCAGAAAACGTCCGGATGCCGAACGTCCTTATCGTGCGGTAGGATATCCGGTTCTGCCGGCGATTTATATCGGTATGGCGGCGTGGATATGTATCGTATTATTGCGCTACAAGCCGCAATTCACATGGCCGGGATTGCTGATTGTGCTGCTGGGGATTCCGGTATTCGCCGTGTGGTCGCGCCGCGGTCAAGCCGTGGCGGATTGATTTCAGAATTGATTTTTCCTTTGGAAGGGAAAGGCTTTTTTCAATTGCTTCCAGGATTTTT